>JAPLOJ010000210.1 GCA_026400795.1 Alphaproteobacteria bacterium | reverse complement strand
CTTATGCGGCAGGTAGTTCAGGGTAGCGACGATGTTCCAGCGGTCCATCTGGCCCTGATTGATCTGCTGCGTGCCGTGGTAAAGCCCGGTGGTATCGCCAAGCCCGACCGTATTCGCGGTGGAGAAAAGCCGGAAATACGGGTTGGGGCGAATGACGCGGCTTTGATCGAGCAGCGTCAGCTTGCCTTCCACTTCCAGCACGCGCTGGATGACGAACATCACATCCGGGCGGCCGGCATCATATTCGTCGAACACCAAGGCGCAGGGGTGTTGCAAAGCCCAGGGCAGAATGCCTTAGCGGAATTACGTGACCTGATGGCCATCCTTCAGCACGATCGCGTCCTTGCCGATCAGGTCAATACGGCTGATGTGGCTATCCAGATTGACGCGAATGCAAGGCCAGTTCAGCCGTGCCGCCACCTGTTCGATATGGGTGGATTTCCCGGTGCCGTGATAGCCCTGGATCATCACGCGGCGATTGAAGGCAAAGCCCGCAATGATGGCCAGCGTGGTTTCCTTGTCGAAGCGGTAGCTGGTGTCAATTTCCGGCACATGTTCTGTGCGCACCGAAAAGGCGGGCACATCCATGTCAATATCTACGCCAAAGGCTTCGCGCGCCTTGACGGTGGTATCCGGGGCAGAGATCGCCGAAGTCGGTTTGATATCGGCAATGGGGGCGATTTGGTTCATCGCTGGTCAGGTTCCGTGCATAGAGAAAGGGACAGCTTAGGCGCGTAATGCAAATCCGGCTACCCAGCCGTGGCAGGTTGTTTGGCCAGGCGGTGGCGCAGCAGGCTATAGGCGCGGTTGATATCTTTCAAACGCTCCTCTGCCTGCTTATCCCCGCCGGTGGCATCGGGGTGGTGCTGCTTGGCCAAATCCTTGTAGCGGGCGCGCAATTCCACTGAATCCAGCGGCCATTTCAGGCCCAAAAGGTCCAAAGCGGCGCGGAGTTCTGGCGGCACGGCGCTTTCCGGCGGCTGGCGGCGGGGGGTGGGGGCTTCGGCGCCCAGCACACCCAGCGGGTCGCGCAGGATTTCGGGGTCAAAGCGGCCAGAACTGCCAACCCGCCCAAGCGGCCAGGTGGGGCGCTGCCAGGACGTATCGGCGCGGAGACATGCTTCGATCTCGTCCGGGCCCATGCCCTTATAGAAATCCCAACTGGCATTATAGGCGCGGACATGATCCAGGCAGAACCAATGAAATTCGCGCAAGGAACGGTCGCGGGGGGCGCGATATTGCCCGGCTTCGGTGCAATCCGGCGCATCGCAAAGCCGCCCAGGGGGCGCTGCGTCATCCGGGGCATAGGCCTTGCGTCGTTTTCGCGCGAACATCAGGCGGTTATGGGGGCGGGGGCGCAAAGCCGCAAGGCAGAACAGGGCTTGGCAAAAAAGTCACAAGCGCGGAAAAACACATCATGACCCAACGCGCAGACCGTATGCGGCTAAGCCTGGAAGCGCGCTTCCAGCCAGCCTTGCTTGAAATCACCGATGACAGTGCAAGCCATGCCGGCCATGCCGGCGCCAGCCCGGGGGGTGAGACGCATTATTCCGTGCACATGGTCTCGGCGGGTTTTGCCGGAATGTCGCGCGTGGCGAGGTCTCGTGCGGTGCATGAGGCTTTGGCGGGGGAGTTTTCGAACGGGCTGCATGCGCTGGCGCTTAGGCTGCAAAGCCCGGAGGAGGCTGGCTGATCTTTAGAAGGGTACGCTCAACCGCGCGCCTGGCATCGGTTTTTGCAGCAGCTTGTCCTCCTGCGCCTGCATGGCGAAGCCTGAACCGCCAAGATGCGGCTGGGCAGGCGCGGGGTCTATCACGGTTGGGCTGAGCCGGGCGCGCGGTGTTTCATTGCCGTTGCGCGGGGCTTCGATATCGCGATTGGGCATGGGCGCCGGCTGACCGGCTGGTTCCTGAGCGGTGACGGTTTTCTCTGCAACACGGCGCTGGCGGCGCTGCTCAGGCGCAGGGCGGCGCGGTGGCGCGGCGGGGCGGGGTGCCGCCGGCGCGGCATTCTGCGCCAAAGCCGCCCCTGCCCCGAGGGTGAGCAGCAGGCCTGTAAGCAGTGCGCGTCGGCCCAACATCAGCCAGCCACCGGCAGGCGATGTACGCCGCGCGGGTCTTCCGCGGGGTTCAGGACGGCGGCGGGCAACGCGCCATGGGCGGTTTCGCGCCACGCCTTCAGCGCCCAATGGACGGAAGGAAAGGCGAGTTCATCCCAGGGAATCTCGGACCAATGAAAGGAAGCCACTTCCAGGCTTTCGGGCCCGGCGGCAAAACCCGGTTCGGCGAAGCGGGCGCGAAAAATCACCTGCACCTGACCGATGCGCGCGATGGAATAGACCGCGAGCACCCCATCTAGCGTGATGCGCACCTGGGCTTCTTCCCAGGCTTCGCGCTGCGCACCTTCTTCGACAGTCTCACCCAATTCCATATAGCCGGCGGGGATCGTCCAGAAACCCGCACGCGGTTCAATGGCGCGGCGGCAGAGCAGGATATGCTCACCCTCCGCAATCACGCTGCCCACCACCACTTTCGGGTTTTCATAGGCGACATGCCCGCAATCAGGGCACATCAGACGCTCTCGGTCGTCGCCTTCAGGGATTTGGCGGATGAAGTTGGTCATCGGTTCCGTAGCTGCGAATCGTTGGGATTACGTATAAGTCCTATGCGGCGGAATTGCGACAAAAACCGGGCAGAGGGGCCTTGCCGCCAGGTCTGGCCATGGGAGGCCAGCAGCAAAACGGGGCGACAGGCTTTTTCGGGTGCTGCGCTTAATGTTTCCTTTAACCATTCGGCCATAGTTTCAAAGCTCCTCCGATGGAGTTTGGGTTAATGAGCTTTTCCGCCGCCATGATGCATCGCCGTTTCTCCGCAAGCTGGCAGGATCAAGGGCTCACTCAGACTGATGATGGCGATGCGCGCGAAGGCATGTGGCTGGCGCCCATCGCCATTGCCGACATCACCGCGCAGGCGCCCATCGCCACGGCTTCAGGAAATGCGGTTGGGGTGGGGGCGGTTATTGCCGAAGTAACTTTTGCGGTGGCCCCGGATGCTATGCCCGCGATGGAAGACGCCGAGATCCACATTGCAGTGGCGAGCAATGATCCCGGCTATACTGGCGGCACACTCTGGGGAATGCTTGGTGATACCGGCCCGATGAAGAATGCCTATGGCAGCCAGGCCAATGAGGCCTGGGCGGATGGCGACACCGGTGCCATGACGAGTGTGATAGGCGTGATTGATACGGGCATGGATTACACTCACCCCGATCTTTACCTGAATATCTGGCTCAATCAGCGCGAAATCCCGACGACGTTTCGTGCCCGGTTGAATGACATTGATACGGATGGCCTGATCACTTTCCGCGATCTGAACGGCGCGGCCAATGCTTCCTATGTGCTGGATTACAACCGCAATGGCCGTATTGATGCCGGCGATTTGCTGAGTGACCGGCGTTGGGAAAATGGCACAGATGAGGATGGCAATGGCTATACCGATGATCTGATGGGTTGGGATTTCGTCAATAATGACAATGACCCCTATGATGATAATGGCCATGGCACCCATGTTGGTGGCACCATTGGCGGCATCGGCGGCAATGGTGTTGGCGTTGCCGGGGTGAATTGGAACATCCAGATGGTGGCGCTGAAATTCCTTTCCGCCAGCGGTTCTGGTGCTTCCAGCGGCGCAATCAATGCGGTGAACTACTTCACTGATGCCGCCATGCGTGCGACTGGCGTTGAAGATTTCATCGCCACCAATAATTCCTGGGGCGGTGGCGGTTATTCCGCACAGTTGAACGAAGCAATCGGGCGCGCAGCGCAAAAGGATATTCTGTTCATCGCGGCGGCGGGCAATTCTACCATCAATAATGATGTGCAGTCGACCTATCCCGCGAATTATACGACAACCGCGATCGCCGGGTATGAGGCGGTGGTATCCGTCGCGTCGCTCACGAATACAGGCGGTTTGTCATCCTTTTCCAATTACGGGGCGACGACGGTGGATATCGCCGCGCCAGGATCATCCATTTATTCCACCCTGCCAGGCGGGCGTTATGGCACCTATAGCGGTACCTCCATGGCGGCACCGCATGTGACCGGCGCGGTAGCGCTTTATGCGGCGGAGCACCCGAATGCGAGTGCGGCGGAAATTCGCGCTGCATTGCTGAGCAGCGCAGCGGCAACCCCATCACTCGGTGGCTTTGTGGCAACCGGGGGGCGGCTTGATATCGGCGCTTTGATGGATACCTCACCCACTTTGCCTACGCCGATGGATGTGATTGCGGGGAATGCCGCAACCGCAACGTCGCTTTCGGTAAGCGCGTCACAAGCTTCCAGCATTGATTTTGGCGGGGATCAGGATTGGTTCCGCGTGACCCTGAGCGCCGGTTGGCGGTACAGCTTCGCGATGGATGCCGCCGCGGGTTCGTCACTTGATCCCTACCTGCGCTTGCTGAGCGCAACTGGCCAGCAATTGGCCTTCAATGATGATGGGGCGGGCATGAATTCCCGGCTTTCCTTTACGGCGACAACAAACGGTACATATTACTTGAGCGCACAAGGGTTCGAAGCATCCAGGGGCAGCTATAGCCTGACGATGACCGCAGTTGAGGCGGACCGGGTGCTGAATGGCACATCACGTAACGATACTTTGAATGGCGCAGGCGGCAATGACAGCCTGAACGGGCTTGCGGGCAATGACCTACTTCTGGGCTTCGGCGGTAATGACACGCTATCGGGCCTGACGGGCAATGACACGCTTGATGGCGGTGCCGACAATGACTTGTTGATCAGCGGCGCTGGGCGCGACGTGATGACCGGCGGCACCGGGGCGGACGTCTTCCGCTTCACGGCGCTGGCCGATAGCGTGGTTGGGACCAATCGGGACCTGATAACTGCCTTCAGCCCGGCAGAGGGGGACCAGATTGACCTGACCACGATTGACGCAAATACGCGGCTTTCCGGCAATCAGGCCTTTGCTTTCATCGGCGACGCGAGCTTCGGCCGCATTGCCGGACAGCTCCGCTTTGCCGCCGGGGTTCTCCAGGCTGATGTGAATGGCGATGCCCGGGCCGATATGGAGATTGCGATTCAGGGTGTTTCGACGCTTTTGGCGGTGGATTTCGTCCTGTAGCGACAGGTCCGAGCTGGAGGCTCGTCAGGGCATTCAATAAGCCGCCTTAGGCCAAGTTGGGGCGGGATTCCTTGTGACGGGGCAGGTTGCGCGCTTTAACGCGTCCCACCCCACCCCTTTTCCACGGGACAGAAAAAAAGAGCCCTCTCTCGATAAAATGTCTAAAAGTCATTATACATTGGGAGTTGTATTATATAAGATTTATTTAGCTGGTAGTAGAACCAGAGCGGTTAGGCATCGAGGCTGAATAAGCCCGCGGTTCCGGTTCGACTGGGCATTTCATTCCAGCGGTCAAAGTAGGGCGCGAAAGAAAGAAGGGGCGTAAAATGCGCGTTAGCCAGAAATGACTCGAGCGATGCCGCGCAAGGGGCCTGCCTCGCCGGTCTATGCCATCATGGGCGAAATGAAGGGCGCTTTGGCGCTTCTTTTTGCTGTTGGGTTCATCGTCAATCTGCTGCAACTGACCGGCTCAGTTTATATGATGCAGGTCTATGACCGCGTCCTTGCCAGCCAGAGTGAGGCGACTCTTTTGGCGCTGACACTGATTTCTCTTTTTCTGATCGCGATTTACGGTGTGCTCGAAGGCTGTCGCAGTTTTGCCCTGATCGGGCTCGGGAGATTGGTTGACAGGCGCCTGTCATCGCAGGTCTTTGACGCACTTTTTGTGCAGGGCAGCCTGCGTGGGAGCGACCGGGTTGGCGCGCAACCGCTCCGCGATCTGGAACAGGTCCGGTCCTTCATTTCGACGACCGGGCTTACTACCTCGCTCGATGCGCCTTGGATTCCGGTGTTTTTAGTTATTCTCTACATAGTGCACCCGTTCTTCGCCTTCTTTGGCACGGTTGCTGTGTTCATTGTGATTGGCAGCGCCTTGGCGCAGGCTTTTCTCTCCACAAAAAAACTGGCTGAGGCGTCCAACAATAATGTGCAGGCCTATGCCTTCGTGGAAGCCAGTATCCGCAATGCCGAAACGGCCGAAGCCATGGGCATGCGGCAAGGGGTTTGGCAGCGCTGGCAGCAGCGGCATCTGGCCATGCTGGACCAGCAGCAAACCGCCAGCCAGATCGCCGGCAGTTTTTCGGCCGTAATCAAGTTTCTGCAATTGGCGCTGACGGGCGTTCTGACGCTTGGCTTGGGTGCCCTGCTGGTGATTGAGCAGTCCATCACACCGGGCGCCATGATTGTCGCGACCTTCATCCTGGCGCGTGCCCTGGCGCCCAGCATGCAGGTTGTAGCCCTGTGGCAGCAGGCGATGAATGCGCGGGCCGCGCATCGGCGCCTTTGTGATTTTCTGGCGACCGCGCCCGCGGAAAAAGAGGGTATGCCCTTGCCTACCCCACAGGGTGCCTTGGCGGTTGAAGGCTTGGTGCTGGCTGTACCGGGTACCGAAACGCTTGTGCTGCGCGGCGTCAGCTTTGCGCTGGAGCCAGGCGAATCCGTCGCAATCATCGGGCCAAGTGCGGCCGGCAAAAGTAGCTTGGCACGCGCGCTTTTGGGGATATGGCCACCACGCGGGGGGGCGGTGCGGCTGGATGGCGCCGATATGGCGCGCATGCCACGTGATCAGGTGGGGCAGTTTCTGGGTTATTTGCCACAGGATGTGGAGCTATTTGAAGGCACGGTGGCCGAAAATATTGCTCGCCTTGGGGCTGTTGATTCGGACAAGGTGGTTGCTGCAGCCAAGGATGCCGGGCTGCATGATCTGATCCTGCATCTGCCCGACGGCTATGATACGCCCCTTGGCCCTGGTGGGCGCGGGCTTTCGCCAGGGCAACGCCAGCGCATCGGTCTTGCGCGCGCACTTTATGGCATACCGAAGCTGGTGGTTCTGGATGAACCAAATTCCAATCTTGATGGTGATGGTGAAGCGGCCTTGGCCGCAGCGCTCGGCCGGCTGCGGCAGGCGGGTGTTACCACGGTTATCATCACGCATCGCGCCAATATCCTGGCGGCGGTGGACAAGATTTTGCTGCTGCGTGCCGGCGCCGTGGAAGCCTTTGGCCGGCGGGATGAAATCCTGCCGCGGCTAACGCGCCCAGCCCAGCCGCCCCGCCCAGTCAGCGCGATTGCAAATAATTGAGGATCGGCGCCATGGAACAGGACAAGCGCGCGCTTGAAGCAGAAAACACCAAGGCGCCTGTCTGGCGGCCGCTCAGGCTTGCGTTTTTTACCATTCTTTTTGGTGTGGGCGGCGTTTTCGGCTGGGGCGCCTTTGCCATGATTGATAGCGCCGTGGTCGCCGCTGGCACACTGATGGTGGAAGGTAATCGCCGTAATGTGCAGCATCTGGAAGGCGGCATTGTCGGCGAAGTGCTGGTGCGTGACGGTTCCATTGTTGCTGCTGGGCAATCCTTGATCAGGCTGGATGACACGCGTGTGCGTGCTGGGCTGAATGTGGTGCTGGATGAAACGGACCGCACCCGTGCGCGCATCGCAGTGCTGACTGCGGAGCGGGAGGAAGCGCCCGCACCCGTCTTTCCGCCCGAATTGGCGGCGCGCCGCACAGACCCCAAGGTTGCGGAAATCCTGGCGGTACAGGGGCAAGAATTTATCGCGCGGCGCAATTCGCTCCTAGGTCAAACGGAAATCCTGACCCAGCGCGCGCTGCAATTGCAGAAGCAGATTGATGGCCTGAATGTGCGGATCGATTCGAATGACCGGCAGCTTGCGCTGGTGCGCCAGGAAATCATGGGTGTGGAAGGGCTGGTGCGCATGGGGCTGGAACGCCTGCCCCGGCTGCTTTCCTTGCAACGCGAAGAAGCGCGCCTGATCGGCGAAAGGGGTGAGGCGATTGAGAATGTCGCGCGCACCCAGCAGGCGGTAGGAGAGGCTGAGATGCAGCGCGCCCAATTGCTGCGCGCTCGGCAGGAAGAAAATGCCAAGGAATTGCGCGAATTGCAGGGCCGGCTATTGGAATTGCGCGAACGTGAAGTCAGCGCCAATGACCAGTTGATGCGGCTCACTATTGATGCGCCGGAAGCCGGTATGGTCATGGATCTGCGCTATTCGACACGCGGTGGGGTGATCGCGCCTGGGTCTCAGGTTGCATCCATCGTACCGCAGGAAGAAAGGCTGGTGGTGGAGGTGCAGATCACGCCGGTTGATGTTGATACGGTGCGGATTGGCATGCCGGCTTCCATCCGGCTTTCCCATGCTGCGGCGCGGACCACGCCTGTTCTGGAAGGTTCCGTAGAGCGGATTGCGCCAGACCGCATGACAGATCAACGCACGGGCATGCCGTATTTCGTGGCGCGCATTTCCTTCGCGCCTGAGGAATTGACCAAGCATGAACAATTGCGCCTGCAACCTGGCATGCATGCGGAGGTGCTGATCCGGCGCGGGGAGAGGTCCTTTGCCTCATATCTGGCGCGGCCGCTGTCGGATCGCTTCGCCAAATCCATCCGGGAGTTCTGAATTGGCCGAGGCGTGGTGCTGCGTGTTGCCACCCTCTGGCTATGGTTTGTGAAGCCTGACATGATAAGGGCTGTTTGTCGGTTCTGAAGGATCATCATGCTTTTTCGTCGTTTTCTGGGTGCTTTGGCGCTCTGCCTTCTGGGCCTTTCCGCAGCGCCCGCGCTGGCGCAGCAGGGCGATCCCTCCTTCAATCTGGTCAATCGTTCCGGCCGGTTGATTTTTGAGGTTTATGCATCGCTTTCCACGGATCAGGATTGGGGGAGTGATCGGCTTGGCGATAAGGCGCTGCCCACTGGGCGGGCCTTCACGCTACGCCTGCCGCAAGGCCCCTGCATGTGGGATCTGCGCGTGGTTTATGAACGCGCGGGCGGCCCCGCCGAGGATAAGCGCAACCTCAACCTATGTTCCGTGTCGGAAGTGGTTTTTGACGGGCGACAAACGGCCCAAGGGCCGGCGCAGCAGCAGCGCCCACAGCCCCAGGCACCCCAGCGCGGCGCGCCCGCCGGCCCCACCGGCAATCCTTCCTTCAACCTGGTCAATCAATCGCGCGTGACGGTGATGGAAGCCTATGTGTCGCTTTCGACCGAGCAGGAATGGGGGCCGGATCGGCTGGGCAATGACACGGTGCCGGCGGGGCGCAATTTCGCCATTCGCCTGCCGGAAGGCCCTTGCCTGCATGATGTGCGCTTTGTCTATGAAAACGGTCAGGCGGATGAACGCCGCGGCGTGAACCTTTGCGACGTCACTAATCTGGTCCTGCCCTTGCAGCGCCAGTAAAACTGGCCTGCCTAGCTTGGCAGGCTCACATCCAGGTTAAGGGCGGCATCGCAGCGCGCGGTGGCGCCTGGTGGCAGCACCAGCGTGCATTCGCGTTCTTCAATGAGCGCCGGGCCGGCCACGTTTTCGCCCGGGCGAAGCGCCAAGCGGTTCAGCACCGGGGTTTCAACATAGGCGCCGCCAAACCAGGCGCGGCGGGTGCCGCGCTGCGGCGCGCCTTCGGCTGAAGCGCCTTGCCGCGTGAGGTCCACCACAGGGCGCGGCCCCGCGACAATCACCTGCCAGGATACGCATTCGACCGGCAGCGCGGGTTCCGTGCGGCCGTAAAGCGCCAGATAGGCGGCTTCGAATTTCGCCCGTAGTGCTGCCGCATCGCCACGCGTGATGGCGTCTTCCGGGATTTCCGCTTCCACCTGAAACCCTTGCCCGGCATAGCGCATGGCACCCAGGATGCGCGCTGAGGCCGCTTCTGGCGCGACGCCTGCCGCTGCTGCCATTGCTTTGCCTTGGGTGGTCATGGTGCCGGTGATCTCTCGCAGCTTGGCGAAATCCAACCCGGCCAGCGGTGCCACCCAACCCTGCACGAAGGCGAAGGAGATTGGCGCCGCCAGAAAACCAAAAGCAGAAGCCACCCCCGCGCCCAAAGGCACGATGATGCGCTTCAGGCCAAGCTTCATGCCGATATGGCAGGCATGCACCGGCCCCGCGCCACCAATCGGCACCATGGCATAAGCATCAATGCGCTTGGCCTTTTCCAAAGCATGGATCGCCGCCGCCTGCGCCATATTGCCATTGACGGTTTCATGAATGGCCCAAGCGGCTTCCGGCACAGAAAGGCCAAGCGGCTTGCCGATATGCTCTGCCAGCGCTGCCTCTGCTGCCGCGACATCCAGCTTCATCGCGCCACCCAGGAAGCTTTCAGCACCGAGATAGCCCAGCACCAAATCCGCATCCGTCACCGTGGGGCGCGCGCCGCCAAGCCCGTAACAGGCGGGGCCGGGATCGGAACTCGCACTTTCAGGGCCCACACGCACCAGGCCGAGTTGATCAACCCGCGCGATGGAACCACCGCCGGCGCCGATTTCGATCATGTCAATGACCGGCACTTTGAGCGGCAATCCGCTACCCTTGCGGAAGCGATCCACGCGCGCGACTTCGAAATCAAGGCTGCGTTGCGCTTCGCCATTATCAATCAGCGCGGCCTTGGCGGTGGTGCCGCCCATATCGAAGCAAAGGATATCGCGCGCGCCGGCAGCCGCACCATAAATGCCGGTGGCTTCCACACCGCCGGCCGGGCCGGATTGCACCAGGCGGATCGGATGCTTCGCCGCTGTTTCTTCGGCGACGGTGCCGCCATCAGACAGCATCAGGAAAAGCGGGCCGGTCAGGCCAAAGCCGCGCAACCC
Organism: Alphaproteobacteria bacterium; assembly: GCA_026400795.1. Taxonomy (GTDB): domain Bacteria; phylum Pseudomonadota; class Alphaproteobacteria; order Acetobacterales; family Acetobacteraceae; genus Neoroseomonas. The sequence continues at coordinate 8,835 of JAPLOJ010000210.1, read as the reverse complement.
ATCGCTTAAGCAGCGCAGATAGCGTTCGAACACCGGCTGCACATAGGCGTTGCAGACAGTGGTGGAGGCGCGTTCATATTCACCGATTTCCGGTACGACTTCGGAAGAAAGGCATACGGTCAATTCGGGCGCTTCTTCCTTTAGAATCTCGCGCATGCGTGCTTCATGCGCGGGGTTGCGGAAGGCATGCAGGAAACAAACCGCGACCGCTTTGGTGCCGGCCGCGCGCAGAGCCCGTACCGCTTCGCGCGCGCTGGCTTCATCAAGTGCTTCGCGCACAGTGCCATCAGGCAGCAGCCGTTCCGCAACCCCAAGCCGGCGATGGCGCGGCACCAGCGGTTCTGGCACGCGCATGAACAAATCATAAGTGTCGTGGCGAAGTTCCGTGCCGATTTCCAGAATATCGCGAAAGCCCTTGGTGGTGATCAGGCCCGTGGGCACGCCGCGCCGTTCGATCAACGCATTGGCGACCAGCGTGGTGCCGTGAATGACATGGCGCACTTCCTCTGCCCGCGCACCGGTACGCGCCAGCAAATCACGCACGCCTTCCAGCACGGCTTCTTCTGGCGCATGGGGCGTGGTGAGCACCTTGCCATTGAAAATCCGCCCATCACGGGAATCGAGCATGACTAAATCCGTGAAGGTGCCGCCGATATCAACACCAATGCGCCAGGGGGCAGAATTCATGGCGTCACGTAGCCTTCCTTGATATCGCGGGCGATGGCGGCCGGATCGCGTTCCGCCACCGGCCCCATGCCACCGCCGCCTGGCGTTTCATAGGTAATGACATCGCCAGGTTGCAAAACGATGCGCGCCTTGGCGGCGACAGGTTTGCCATTCACCAGATCGCGCCCGCCGCGCCCCGCCGTGCCGCCCAAAACACCGCGCGGCGGGTGCTGCACGCGTTCATGGCGATACGTGGCCGTCACAGGTTTTTCGCCTACCACTTCGAAGGAAAGCCTTTGAGATAGCCCGCCGCGCATGCGCCCCGCGCCGCCAGAATTGGGGATGAGTTCCTTTTCCGTCATCAGCATGGGGACAGCGTTTTCAAACTGCTCCACCGCTTGGGTTGCGACATTGGATGGGAAGGAAAGGCAGGCTGGGCCATCATGCTGGGGTGCGGCGCCATGGCCGCCATTCATGAAAAACATGCGCACATAGCGGCGGCCTTCGGCATTCTCCCCAGTAAAATACACATTCCATAGCGGACTACCACTTTCCGCAATGACGCGATCTGGGATGAGTTTCGCGAGTGCCGCCAACACCAGCATGGGCAGATAATGGCCCGTGAGGTGCCGGCCCCACACTGGCGCCGGACGGCGTGGATTCACAATGGAACCCTCCGGCGCAATGAACGTAATGGGTCGGAAGGACCCATCATTATTCGGCGTCGCGGGATCAAAGGCGCATTTCACCGCGTAATTGGAATAGGCGCGGGTGAAATTGAGCGGCGCATTCACTGGCCGCGCAATCTGCCCATCCGTGCCGGTGAAATCCAGCGTCAAATCACTGCCCTTGATGGTCAGTTTCAGGCGAATGGTGACGGGGTGTTCAAAGCCATCAGCAGTGACTTCATCTTCCACAACGCCATCTGGTGCCGCGGCAATCGCATCGCGCATGGCGCGTTCGGAACGGGTGAAGATTTCGCCGGCCAAAGCATCCAGATCATCAATGCCTTCTTCGGCCATGATGCGCGCCAGGCGCTTTTCTGCCTGTTCATAGGCCGCGAATTGCGCGCGGATATCGCCGAGTGTTTCATCAGGTTGGCGCAGATTGGCTTCCATGAAGGCAATCACATCCTCATTTTCTTCGCCACCCTTCAGGATGCGGGTGATGGGGATGGTCAGGCCTTCTTCCCAGGAATCGCGCGCATCCACGGAAGGTGCGCCGCCGATATCGGTGGAATGGAAAGTGCTGCCCAGCCAGGAAATCACGCGGCCCTTGGCAAAGACAGGCTTGATCATCGTGATGTCGTTCAAATGGCCGGTGCCGTAATAGCCATCATTGGAAATCAACACATCGCCAGGCGACAGCCTTTCCACCGGGTAGCGTTGCAGCATGATCGCCAATGTGCGTGGCATGGTGCCGACGAAAGACGGCACAGAACGCGAAGATTGCGCGAATTGCCGCCCGCTGCTGTCCATCAGCCCGATCGCCATATCCCAATTGTCACGCACGACAGATGAGAAGGAGGTGCGGACAAAACTCTGCGCCGTTTCATCCATGAGCCCGGCAATGCGCTGCCAGGCGGTGCCAAGCCGAAGGGCGGAAAAGCTGGACATGGGGGTATTCTCCTTCAGCCGCGCATGGCTTGTAGCTGCGCGGTGTAGCCGGCGGGGTTCACCGTCACATCAATCAGGCTTGGGCCTTGCAGCGCAAAAGCGGCTTCAAGGGCGGTGATGTATTCGGGCTCGGTCGCGGCGCGAAAGCCCGTGGCGCCAAAGCCTTCTGCGATGGCGGCAAAATCCGGTCGCGCCCAGCGCACGCCTTCGGGGGGCAATTGTCGCTGCTGCTGCTTGATATCAATCAGCGAAAGCGCGCCATCATTGAAGACAATGGTGATGCAGGGCGCACCCGCTTCAGCGGCGGTGGCGAGTTCCGCGACACACATCATCAACCCGCCATCGCCGGTAAAGGCAATGGCGCCATCGGCAGGGTTTTCCAGCGCAGCCGCCAACGCGGCGGGAAGCGCAAAACCCATGGAGGCAAGCCCGTTTGAAATCAGCACATCGCGGGGAGCCGCGCATTCCCAGAAGGCGGTGGCCGAGAACATATGCGCGCCCGCATCCACGCTGATGCGTGGGCGGCGCCCAGCGCGGCGCGCGGCTTCTTGCGCCAAACTCACAATACGCGGCGGCGCCACGCCGCCCGAGCCTTGCCAGGTAAGCGCGGCGCGCATGGTATCCCGATGCGTGGCAATTTCCTCAGCCTTCCAGGCACTACGCGCCGCGCTTTGCGTCAGCGCGGCGAAGGCAGGCGTCAGCGCGCCATGCAGTGATGCGGTGGGGGCGACGTAATGCACCGGGTGGGCGCGCAAGCCGATATCCAAGACCGGCGCGCTATAGCGCCAGGGTTGCAGGATCAGTTCCACCGGATCGAGGCCCGCAAGGATGATCAAATCCGCATCCTGCACGCAGGGCGCTTCCAAAGATCCGCCAGTGAAAATCCCTACAAAATGCGGATCTGCATCGGCGATCACGCCCTTGGCTTTATAAGTGACCAGTGCCGGGCAGCCGAGTGCTGCCACCAAAGCGCGTAGTGGTTCGGCTGCCGTTACGGCTTCCACACCTGCCAGAATCACGGGTTTGCGCGCCGCAGCCAATATTGCACGCGCTTTAGCCAAGGCTGCGTTATCAAGTGGCGTGGGTATGCTTGCCGGCAAAGGCAGCAATTCACTCGCCGGGCGACGCGCGGCCTCGCTAGTCAAATCCAGATGCACCGGGCCGATTGGCGCTTGCATGGCAAGGTCAAGTAGGGCTTCGATCTCAGCGGCTGGGTTTTCGCTACGCGCCTTGGAATAACCCTTCACCAATTCGGCTGTCGCTGCGCGCTGATCAAACACCTGATGCGTGATGTAGCTGATTTGCTTTTCGGTGAAGCCATCGGTCAGCAGCAGCACCGGCGCGCGTTCCAGTGCAGCACAGGCAATGCCATTCAGCGCATTCATCAGCCCCGGCCCCTTGGTGGTCAGCACCACGCCAGGTGCGCCGGTCACTTCCGCATCCGCCACCGCCATCATCGCTGCATTGCCCTCATGCCGCGTCAGGATGAAGCGAATGCCAAAACGCTCGGCTGCTGCGATGATATCCAGCGAAGAACCACCCCCCGGCACGCCATAAATGCGCTTGGTGCCACGCCGCGCCAAAGCCGCCAGCAAATACTCAGCGGTATTCATGCACGCGCCCGATCCGGCCAGAAGCGCACGCCGGCCCGCGCGAGGCCTCCGCCAAGGCCAATCGCCGTACCATCCGCGCGCCAGCAAGCCGCGCCTTCCATGCTGCCATCGGCCTGGAAGGCAATGGCATTCATGCCGCCACCGACATGCGGCATAGGCGCAACCTGATGCCCGCGAGCCTTGAGGGCTTCAAGCACCGCCGCATCAAAGTCGGGTTCCACTTCCACCGCAGCGCCTTGCGTCCAAAGCCGCGGCGCTTCCACGGCTTCCTGGAGCGACATGCCGTGATCCACCAGATTGAGGAAACCCTGCATGACAGAGCCAAAAATCCGCAAGCCCCCCGGCATGCCAAGCGCATAAGCGGGTTTGCCGCCCTTCAGCGCAATCAGCGGCGCCTGGGATGTGGAGATGCGCTTGCCGGGTGCGACAGACAGCGCCTTGCCGGGGCGCGGATCAAACAGCGCCATATAATTATTCGGGATCAGCCCCGTGCCTGGCACCAGGAAGCGCGCGCCGAACAGCGAATTGATGGTCTGCGTTGAGCAAACGATATTGCCCTGATCATCTGCCACCGTGACATGGGTGGTATTGGCGCTCTCGCCGGGGCTCACACCCGGCCCCCAGGCTTGCGCGCGCGCCATATCAACTGCGGCGCGGCGTTCATCGGCATAGCCGCGCGAAATCAAGCGCGCTACGGGCACATCCACAAAGGCAGGATCAGCGGTGGCGGCGGCACGATCAGCGAAGGCAATCTTCAACGCCTCGGCCAGCAGATGCAGCGTATCGGCGCTGCCGAAACCCATCCCGCGCAGATCAAAGCCTTCCAGGATATTCAGCATCTGCAGCACATGCACACCGGAAGAAGCGGGCGGCGGCGGTAGCAAAACCTCATAACCACGATAGGGGCCACGCAAAGGCGCGCGCTCAATCGTGGCGAAATCAGCGATATCGGCGGCAGAGACAATCCCCCCCGCCTTTCTGATGCCATCAGCAATCGCGCTGCCCAAGGCGCCCTTCAGCACGCCAGGCCCTTCGCGCGAAATCAGCGCGAGGGTTTCAGCATATTCGCCCTGGATCAGCCGCGCGCCTGGCTTGATCGGCGCGCCACCCGGTAGCAGCAGTGCGGCGATGGCGGGGTCTCGCGCCAGATCATGCGCGGCTTCATTGATGCATTCGGCCAGATAGGGCGTCACGGCAAAACCCCGCGCCGCATGGCGAATGGCCGGCGCCATCACATCGGCAAGTGGCATGCTGCCGAAGCGCGCCAGGGTTTCGCACCAGGCGCGCAAATTGCCCGGCACGGCGACCGAAAGCGGGCCGACGATATTGGCGCGGCCCGTCGCTTCGAAATTCATCGCATTGGCGGGCTCGGCAGGCGTGAACATATCGGCGCGCGCGGCGGCCGGCGCGGTGGATAGCCCATCAATCACGGTGTGACGCCCATCGGGTAGGCGCAGATGCGCCATGCCGCCACCCAGAATGCCAACCATCATGGGCTCCACCACCGTCAGCGTGAATAACGCGGCGATGGCGCCATCCACCGCATTACCACCGGCGGCGAGCATCTCGGCCCCCGCAGCGGAGGCGAGCGGATGGTTCGTCACCACCATGCCGCGCGTGCCCGTGGCGGGGCGTTTTTCCGTGGTAAAATGCGTGCCAGCGCGTGAACGCCAATTATCTTGCATAGATGTTTCCTTCATTGCCGAACACGCATCATGAAAAGCGCCGCGACGGCCGCAACGCCAAGCAGCGCGGTCAGCCATAGTGAAGCCGCGCCGTAATCATCCAGCAGCAACCCGAACAATAATGGTGCGAAAGCCTGCGAAGCCCGGGCCGGCGCAGTGATGAAGCCCTGGCGCTGGCCATAGCCAACCGGCCCGAATAGCGCCAACGGCAGCGTGCCGCGCGTGATGGTCAGCAACCCATTCCCCGCGCCATGGATAATCACAAAAAGCGCGGCAAAGGGCGCGCCCAGCGCCATCAGTGCCACCACCGCCACAGGATGCGCGCCGGCGGCGATGCGTGCGGAGAAAAGCGGATTCATCTTGCGCATCATGGTGAATTCAACAACGCGCGCCGCCACCTGCGCCGGGCCCATCAACGCGCCGGCCGCAATCGCGACGGCCACGGATGTGCCGGCGGATTGCAGCAGCCCGGGCAAATGCGCGGCAAGCGCGGTGGAACTAAAACTCGCGGTCGCCAGCACGAAAGCGAGCAGGATCATGTCGCGTTTGCGGTCCCGCGATTCCTCAGCGGATAGCGGCGGCGCGGCTTCCTTGGGCGGCGGCGGCGGTGCCTTCGGGATCAGAAAAAGATTGAGCGGCAGGCAGATGAAAAAATGCAAGGCAACCCAGCCGAGGCAGGCGCCGCGCCAGCCCCATTCCGCTTCCATCAGCGCGGAAAGCGGCCAGCCGACCGTGCTCGCAAAACCCGCAATCAGCGTAATGCCGGTGATGCTGTTGCGCGCATCCTTGCCGTAAAGCCCGGCAAGTGTCGCGAAGGCCGCATCATAAAGCCCCATCGCCATGGCAATGCCAATGATGAACCAGCTGAGGATCAGCATCGGCAGGCCATTGGCGAAGGCCATGATCAGCAGGCCAAGAATGAAAATCAAATTCGAAATAGCCAGCACATCGCGCCCACCGCGCTGGTCAATCGCGCGGCCCGCCGCTGGCCCCAGCAGCGCGGTCAGCAGCAGGGAGCCGGAAAACACGCCAAAGACCAGGGCGCGCGACAGGCCCAGATCCTCGGCGATTGGTGCGGCCAGGATAGCCGGCAGATAATAGGAAGACGCCCAGGCCAGGGTCTGGGTGGTGCCAAGCACCGTCACCACCCTGGCCTTGGAAGCTTTTGCGCTCACGGAAAAAAGCCGGGTTGCGATTTCAATCCGTAATGGCGCGGCCACGCGCTGCGGCATAGCGTTCCGCGAAACGGCCCTTCACTTCCGGGTTAATGATGCGCGGCGGCATTTTGGCGGCGGCACAGGCAGAAAAGGCCTCGGCTGCAATGCGTGTGATCATGGACCGGCTTTCATGCGTGACCCCCGCGGTGTGCTGCGTGCAGATCACCGCCGGGTGCCACAAAAGCGGGTGTTCCTTGGGCGGTGGTTCCTGTTCCCAGACATCCAAACCAGCCGAGGCCAATTGCCCCGATTCCAGCGCCGCCAGCACAGCGTTTTCATCATGGATGGAACCGCGCGCGGTGGTGACCAGAATGGCGCCCTTCTTCATGCCGGCCAGCGCCTTGGCATCAATAATGGCGCGGCTTTGTGGCGTGAGCGGACAATGCACGCTGACGATATCCGATTGCGCCAGCAATTCCGCCAATTCAACCTTTTCCGCGCCGCGCTTGGCCACCGTTTCGGCATCCACATAGGGGTCATAGGCCAGAACGCGGCAATTGAAGGCGGCCTTCACAATGGCGGTGGTACGCGACCCGACATTCCCAATGCCAATCACGCCAACCGTCTTGTCGAGCAGATTATTGCCCATAAACACTTCGCGCTTCTTGGCTTCCCCCGCGCGCATGGCGGCATGAGTCTGCGGCATTTTCTTGATGAGTGCCAGCATCATGCCAACGGCGTGCTCCGCCACGGCTTCGGCATTGCCGCCGGCCTGGTTCACCAGCAGCACGCCGGCCTTGGTGCAGGAATCCGGGTTGATTGTGTCATATCCCGCGCCCTGGGACGCCACCATCAGCAGATTGGGCAGGCGCGCCAGTAGCGTATCATTGACATGAAAAGCCTTGGGCAATTCATCGCGTGAGGCACGGACATAATACCCATCACAGGTGGCCAGTTCGGCAAGTGCTGCTTCTTCCCCATTTTCCAGGGAAAGGCGGACCACTTCCAGCGCCGGATCGGCAGTGGCGGTTTCCAAAAAGCTTGGATGCGGCACGCGTTCCAGATAGGCGACGCGGAATGGCTTATTGACTGCGGACAAGATTATTTCCCCCTTGCTCAAGGCCGGGGATGCTAGACTTGGTTTTGCCGGGGCGCCAGACCGGGGCTTAGCGCCTAACCGTCAGCAGATAAGCCACAATATCATCCAGTTCCTCCCGGCTCAGGCGGTAATCCGGCATATTGGCATGCGGTGTCCGCAAATAGGCGCGGAGCGACATGGAGGTTGTGGAAGGCAGCGCGGCAATGGCGGCGAAGCTTGGCGCGATATCCGTGGCCGGTCCCGGGCCGCCAGGCGCGATGCTATGGCAATTGGCACACCAGGTGGTGGCCAGGCGCTGTCCAGCAATCGGGTCCCCGGGTTCCATCTGCGCCAGTGCCGCACCCGGCAGAGCCGCCAATACGCATGCGATCAGCCAATGGCGCATTTTGATCCTCCTGCTTCGGGGGAGCCCGGCCTTGCCTCAGGCGAGGTAATTGCCCCCGTTGATGTGATAAACCTGACCCGTGATCCAGGCGGCTTGATCAGACGCAAGATATGCCATCAATCCGGCGATTTCTTCGGGCCGCCCCATCCGCCCCAGCGGGATTTGCTGGGCCATGACCGCAAGCTCTGCTTCGCTATTGCCGTAGCGCGGCTGCGCCGTATCGGTCAGGCCCGGCGCGATGGCGTTCACGCGAATGCCGTGCGCCGCCAGGGATAACGCCATGGACCGTGTCATGCCGATAATGCCGGCCTTGGTCGCGGTGTAATGCACCCCAAGCGGCGCCCCCCGGACGGAGGAGGAGGAGAGGTTGATGATCACTCCCTTGATCCCCGCCGCCACCATGGCGCGCGCCGCCGCCTGGGCGCAAAAGGCGCTGCCCTTCAGGTTGACGGCGATCACCCGGTCCCATTCGGCTTCGGTCATGTCCAGAAACTCAACGCGCGGGAAGATGCCGGCATTGTTCACCAGCACATCAATGCGCCCAAGCGCGGCGATGGTCTGTTCCACCAGGGCAGCAGCGCCAGCGGCGGTGCCGACATCGCCCCGGATCAGCG
>JAPLOJ010000298.1 GCA_026400795.1 Alphaproteobacteria bacterium | reverse complement strand
GCTAGATTCTTGTATCGCTCAAGGTGCTTGAGCGCATTGTCTGCCTGTCCGATATAACAATATGTGGCCGCGCTGATCGCCCAGATCACTGCGATATTTGGGTTAAGGCGCGTTGCAACATTAAAATAATGCAGTGCAGAGTCGAAATCCTTCTCAAGAAAGGCACAAATATGGCCGCATACCGCATGGGCCTCAGCGCTTTCGGGGTCACTCTTGATCGCGCCAAATGCCAGTTCCTGCGCCTTCCTCATGCTTGTGGCCGGGTCCGAGGACCATCCCTGCCCTATGTGATAAATATACCAAAAGGCATTCCAGGCAGCAGCCTTGGCGTTTTCAGGTTCCAGACGCAATGCTTCAGCCAGTAATTCCCCAGCTTTAGCAAATGGCACCGGCTGCATTGATGCAAGCAGAGGAATGGCCTGTACCACTAGCCTTGTCGCGCTGGACCATCGAGAGGCGCTTTGTTGTCCTTCAATAAACAAGATCGTCGGATCAATGCGCGCGACCACCGGCGCCACAACGCGGTCATGGAGTTGATCCATCATATTGGTCGCAAGCTCGAAACGATCACTCCAGACAGGACGAATATCCTGGCCGATGTCCATAAGCCGGATGCTGATGCTGATCTTGTCAGCGCCGCTGATCAGGTTGCCCTCTACCGCGTAATGCCAGCCCTTTGAACGAAGGAAAGCTTCATCCCATTGCACCATTTGCGGTTGAGGGGTGAGCGCGGACACAACATCAAACCAACGGAACCGCGCGAGTGCTGAGGCAATTTCCTGACTTAGTGAAAAAGCCAGTTGCGTATTCTCCTCACCGGTAACCTGAAAGGGAATCACCCCAATGCGCAATCGGGACGCTGCCGGTGCAGATGCGGCAGCACTGGGGCGTGGCTCAATATGGTTTGGGGAACTAAGGCCTGGCTCAGATTGGCGCGCAGGTGCCGACCGCAGCCTGTCATAAAGCGCCGTGGATTCGGCTGAGGGCTCCACCTCCAACCTGCTGCGCATGGCCATGCGGCAGCGTTCGAATTCGCGCAGCGCCTGGGCTTTTTCACCAAGGTCAGCAAGGGCCGTCATCAGGATCCGGCTGGCCCCTTCATGTGTTGGGTCGCAGGCAATGATTCGGCGTGCAAGGCCGGCACGCCTTTCGGCTGGAACATCGGCCTTCGCGATCTGGTGCAGTTCCTCATCAAAAACCCCGGTGATTTCGGTCGCGAAGCGCGCGCGTTCCATCAGCAGCCATTCGTCAAAGGCTTCTGATATCCCGTTCAAATCTTCCAGCAATTCCCCTTCGCAAAGGGCAGCCAAATCGGTCCTGAGCAGATTGGCAGGGTGCGGGCCGGCCAGAATGGCGGCGCTATCAACCCAGCAGACCCGCTGATTGAGCCGCACCATCTCGGCATCGGTTTCAAGGATTTCATCCGCCAGCGATCCGAAGGCCAGCAACAGCTCCCGCAGGGATTGCCTAAGGCTGGCACGGGCCTGATGGTCGGGTACCCGGTCCCAGAGAAGAGCGGCTATTTTGGCCCTTGGCACCCGCTGCCCGGCATGCAGGCAAAGATAGCCCAGAATGGCGCGCGCCTTGCGGCCCCGTGGCACCAAATCCTCGCCAAGGTAGCTAATGGCACGCAGCGCGCCAAGAAGATGGATGCGAACAGCCGCCTGGCGGGCACCGACATCCAGCGCCACAAGGTTGTTCTGATTGGCATTTTGTCGCGCCAATGCCTCACCCCCGAAATAAGTCCCTTAGGACGTTATGACGTGAACGTTATTACCTATGGTTGTATAGGGCAAGTATTATTTCACGCCTGGGAAGCGTTTTTTTAACGTCGCCATGATGTTCGCTTCACGGCCCTTTCACGCCGGGCCGTCAATCGGCAAAAAACCACCGCAAACCAGCGGCTCCACCTCAACCTCTGGTGGTTTTTTGGTCGGGGCCCCAAACGCAGGAGACGATAAAATGAGTGAAATGAACTTTCAACAGCTTCCCTCGATGAAGCCGGTCTCCCTGGGTGGGGCCGCGATTTCTGATGCCGGCAAAATCCGTCTTGGCGGCATGGCCCCAAGCCTGCCTCCGGTGTGCGTCTCGGCCAGTGCAGCGACGGATGCCGGCAAGGTCCGCGTTGGCGGCATGGCCCCAAGCCTGCCTCCGGTGTGCGTCTCGGCCAGTGCAGCGACGGATGCCGGCAAGGTCCGCGTTGGCGGCATGGCCCCATCCGCGTTGGCGGCATGGCCCCAAGCCTGCCTCCGGTGTGCGTCTCGGCCAGTGCAGCGACGGATGCCGGCAAAATCCGCCTTGGCGGCATGGCCCCAAGCCTGCCGCAGGTGCGCGTCTCTGCTGTTGCATCGACGGATGCTGGCAAGGTCCGCGTTGGCGGCATGGCCCCAAGCCTGCCGCGCTGATTCAGGCGCAACTCCTGGTCAGGGCTCAGGCCCGGATAGCGGTTTGGGGGGATTTGGTGAAGAGTTCGTCTTTACCTAACTTCCCGCCGCAAAACAGGTGTCGACGTGACTGAAAATCGCAAAGCCGAAGCACCGCTTGCCACCTTCTATCGCATGATCCCCTCGGCGCGCCCGCCACAGCGCGCCGATCGGTCTGCTGCGGGCAGCATGCCAACCAGGGCCTTTCGGTTTTGCGAGGCGATGACAACCGCCTCCTCCTTCGGCTGGTATATTTTTCCGCCCATAGGCTTCAAGCTGATGTGGGATGGTTCGGATGTGATCTGGACCTATGATGGTGTGGAGGATTGGTACCCCCTCACCACCGCGCAATTTCCGAATTTTGCACCACATTTCGATGATGCCGCACCGGAAGATATTAAGGGCTATTCGCCCCCCTTCCTCAGCACCTTCATCGAACCTGGCCTGGTACAGATCTGGAGCGGCCTTGCCATGCGCACCGCGCCGGGCTGGGCCGCGCTTATTCGCGCGCCGGCCAATTTTGTGCGCAACCGCGGCTATGAATGCTATGAAGGCATTGTCGAAACCAGCAACTGGTTCGGGCCGCTTTTCATCAATGTGCGCTTGACGCGTACGCATCACCCAATCGAATTCGATCCGAATTTTCCCTTCCTGCAAGTGCAACCCCTCCCGCGGGAGGCCTATGGCGCCGCTGCGGAGAATTTCTCGATCATTGAGGATTTGTCGGGGTTTGGTGAAGCCGAGTGGAATGATTTTCGTCACACCATCGTGCGCCCGAATAAGGACCCGCACCGAAAGCTTGGCGATTATGCTGTTGGTATTCGCAAAACGCAGCGCGCGAAGCGCAATGAATAGGAATGAAATAGATGTGCCAAAGGCTCTGGTTTCTTGCCTCCATCATGCTTGATCAGTTGGCGGATATCCCATAATATTCTGAGGTGTTCGGCAATCCTTGGGTAAAGTGAGCGACGTTTGTGAAACAAAAAGCATCCATCAGCTGGTCATGAAATCTGCGGGTTCAAGCGGTACCTGATAAAACCATTCTTGTTGGAGAAGCTGTTCCATGGCGCGCGAAAAATTCGGTCCTCACGATAAAGAGCCAGTCTCGCCGCAGCTTGAACTGGCAATTCTGCATCTTTGGGCAGCCGCGATGCAGATAGAACAGGGCTTTAGTCGTCAGGAAGTTGAGTCGATACGCGCACTTTCCCGCGCGATTGATGCCATACATTCTTTGCCCTCCGCGATTGGGTGGGATGATGTTCTGCCAAACTACGTGCTGGAAAGATTATAGCGGCTGATGGCAGTTCTGACCTCAGCCACCTTATTCGGAATTTCGAGCGATTTCTGATCGAAGCGATTTCAAGAAGCCCTCTGACTTCGTGCCAGACTCTGCACCAAGGTAGTAATGGACCGCCTTATTTCAGGATCTATGATCTGGGAAAAGGCGCGACTGATATGATAGCCTTCCTTCGATAATTCCAGGGTATCGGCTACGGAGGGAATGCCCTCATCGTAGCGTTGCGAAAAAGCCTTTTCATCCAAAAGAAGGGTGATGGGAATTCCAAGCGTTGTCGCAACCAACAACAATCTTCCTGCGCCTATGCGGTTTTCGCCTCGTTCATATTTTTGAAGTTGCTGGAAGGTAACGCCGAGACCATCTGCAAGCTTTTGCTGACCAACCCCAAGCATTGCCCGGTATAGTCGGATCCTTTCACCGACAAATTTGTCGACTTCATTGGTTTCCCTGGTTGTCGGCGCTTTTCTTGCGCCTTCCGGCACATCATCAACAAAATGAGATTTGGGCATGGTTCCCTCACTATCGCTCAGTCAGATGGTTCAGCCTCGGGCTTCTTCATCTGCATGACGTGCTCCCCTGAATGTATCCACTCAGACGGAGAGTCCTCTGCTTTGATGGCTGATGGTTGAGGTTATGGCAACGGGGATGGGGGCATGCCCCCATCCCCGTTGACCGGCGATCTCGGCGGGGGTGAGCCCGCCCAGTTTCGAATGCGGCCGGATGGTATTGTAATCCTGCCGCCAGGCCGCGAGCACGGCCCGTGCCTGCGCCATGGAGGTGAATAGCGTCTCATTCAGGCACTCGTCGCGCAGCCTTCCGTTGAAGCTTTCGACGAACGCATTCTGGGTCGGCTTGCCCGGCGCGATGTAATGCCATTCCACCTGCCGCTCTTGCGACCAGCGTAGGATCGAGGCCGATGTCAGTTCCGTGCCGTTGTCGCTGACGACCGCCAGCGGCTTGCCACGGATCGCCACGATCTTGTCAAGTTCACGCGCCACCCTGGCGCCCGACAGCGATGTATCGGGCACCAGCGCCAGGCATTCGCGCGTGAAATCATCCACCACGCACAGAATGCGGAAACGCCGACCACAACCAAAGGCGTCAGAGACAAAATCCAGCGACCAGCGCTGGTTCGGCCCTTCAGGCAGCGCCATTGGCGCCCTGGTCCCCAGCGCCCGTTTCCGGCCGCCGCGGCGACGCAGCTTCAGCCCCTCTTCACGATAGAGCCTCAGTAGCTTCTTATGGTTCGGCTTCAGCCCTTCCCGCGCCAGCAGATAGCCGAGCCGCCGATAGCCAAAACGCCGCCGCGCGGCCGCCAACTCACGCAACCGCTGCCGCAGGCCGGTATCGTCCGGACGGCTCGGCTTATACCGCGCAACCCGCCTGGCAATTCCAATCAGATGACACGCCCGGCGCTCGCTCAACCCGTAGCAGTTCCGGGCATGGGCGACCGCATCACGCTTCGCGCCGGGCGTCACCATTTTTTTGAGGAGATGTCTTTCAAGACCGCAATGTCCAGCATTGCCTCGGCCAAAAGCTTCTTCAGCTTGGCGTTCTCCTCCTCCAGCGTACGAAGCCGTTTGGCCTCCGTCACTTCCAGGCCGCCAAACTTGGCCTTCCACTTGTAAAATGTCGCCTCGCTGATCCCGTGACGGCGGCAAACATCCGCCGTCACAGCACCCGCTTCCTGTTCCTTCAAAATCCCGATGATCTGCTCATCGCTGAACCTGCTGCGTTTCATTCGTCCGTCCCCTTGAGAAACAGACTCTACCGAAAATTGGTAACATTTCAGGGGGGCACGTCA
>JAPLOJ010000113.1 GCA_026400795.1 Alphaproteobacteria bacterium | reverse complement strand
TCGGCCAGATCAGCCGTGGTGCAGCGGCGCTTCAGCGCGGCGTTGTCAATGCTGCCGCGGCGCTGTTCCTCGGTCCATTCAATCATCCAGGTGGAATCAACAGCACCTGGCGCCACGGCATTCACGCGTACTTCCGGCGCCAACCCGCGAGCCAGATTCTTGGTCAGGCTCACCACCCCCGCCTTGGTCGCGCCATAAGCCATGGAAGACCCGGCGTGATTAAGCCCGGCAATGGATGCCACACTCACCACCGCGCCACCGGCGGCGCGCAAGGCCGGCGCTGCGGCCTTGGTGCAGCGAAACACGCCAAGCAGATTAACCTGTAAGACCGTGTCCCATAATTCTTCCGTCAGCCGGTCAAACTCATTAGGTGCAATGGTGGTCTTCGTCCCTGGCGTGCCGGCGTTATTTACCAAATAATCCAGGCGGCCGAGGTCAGCCACCGCCTGTTCAACCATGCGCTTACAATCCGCTGCATCGGCCACATTGCCGGGTGCCGCAATCACATCCCGCCCCAGGCCGCGCAGCCGCGCCACTTCGGCCGTGCCGCGCTCATCCCCCGCCAAATGGTTGATGGCGACCTTGCAGCCATTGGCCGCGAGCATTTCAACGGTCGCCAGGCCAATGCCGGAAGCACCCCCGGTTACCAGCGCGGTCTTGCCCTTCAGATCATAGCTTGCGGTCATTGGTTAGGCTCCATTCCTTCTCGTGTGGTGGGGCGACGCAACGGGCGCATATGCGCCCCTGTCATGGTCTCATTCATGGCGCTTCCCTTTCCTTGCTTTCTTGGTTTAGCCTGCCCTTATCAGCCCGCGCCGACAAGCGGGCAGGGGGAAACGAATGAAGAGATGTCTCATCGCGCTCGCCGCGATCCTTGGCGCTTGGGCGCTGCCTGCCTCAGCGCAAATCTCGCTTGTTGTGAATTTCTCTGCCGGCGGCCCATCGGATATCGTCGCGCGGCTGATGCAGAACGACATGGCGGCAGCGCTCGGCCAGCCTGTTGTGATACGTAACGTCACCGGTGCCGGAGGCACCATCGGTACGGCGGAAGTGGCGCGGGCGCGGCCCGATGGGCAGACCATTCTGCTTTCCCCAATTGGCCCCATCGCCATCCAGCCTCATTTCCGCAGCAACCTGACCTATAAGCTCGAAAACCTCGCGGCGATCTGCCAAGTCGCGGATAGCCCGGTCATCATGATGACGCCGAAGAATTCCGGCATGAAGCGCGTGGCCGATGTTATCGCCCGCGCGCGGGCCGAGAATGGCGGCATGCCCTTCGCCTCCACCGGGGCAGGCAGCATTCCGCATATTTCCATGGTGGCGCTGATGCGCGCGGCGAATATCCAGATGAACCATGTGCCGTTTCGTGGTTCGGGTGAGGTGATGCTCGCTTTCCAGCAGGGGCAATTGCAGCTTTTCACGGACCAGACCTTGTTAATCCGTCAATATGATCTACACCCAATTGCTTTCTTGACCGAAGCGCGCAACCTGGATTTCCCCGATGTGCCTACCATGCGCGAAGAAGGCCATGACCTGGTCTATACGATCTGGAGCGGCCTTTACGCCCCCGCCGGCACGCCTGAACCCGTCATGGCCCGGCTGGAGGCCGCCTGCGAAAGGGCCGTGAAGACTGAAAGCTTCATTGAAGGCATGAAGCGCGTGGCCCAGCCCATCCTGTATCGCAACCGTGTGGATTTCGCTGCCTTCTCCCGCTCGGAAAGTGAAAAATTCCGCAGCTTGATTGAAGCCACGGGTCTGCGTTCCGCCGAATAACGCCCCCAGCACCGGGGACGGCTGGTTGCGCCAGGGGCGGCTTCGCGCTACCGCGCCAGGGTGTTGGCTCAACCCCCTCCTTTGCGGCTTGATGATTATGATTTCATCCTGCCTGAACATTTGATCGCGCAGGCGCCCATCCGCCCGCGCGATGCGGCGCGTATGCTTATTGTCCACCCCGATGGCGTTGAAGATCGCGGCGTGTGTGATCTGCCGGCGCTGCTTGGCCCTGGCGATGTGATGGTGGTGAATAATACGCGCGTGATCCCCGCGCGGCTTCATGCCCGGCGCGGCCAGGCGCGGGTTGAAATCATGCTGAACCGGCATGAGGAAGCGGGCATTTGGCATGCGCTGATCCGCAACGCACGCCGCCTTAAGGCCGGTGATGAATTGCAGGTTGAAGGCGCTGAAGAATGCACCGCGCGGGTGCTGGATGATCCCGAAGGTGGCGCCGCGCGGCTTGATTTCGGCCCGGATCAGGCGCGGCTCGCAGCCGCACTTGAAAAGGCCGGCGAGGTTCCCCTGCCGCCCTATATCACCCGCCCCGAAGGCCCGACCGCCGAGGATACCAGCGATTACCAAACCATCTTCGCCCGCCGCCCCGGTGCTGTCGCGGCACCCACCGCCAGCCTGCATTTCACCGAAGCCTTGCTGCAAGCCCTTGATGCGCGCGGTGTGGCGCGCGTGACGGTCACGCTGCATGTCGGCGCCGGCACTTTTCTGCCCGTGCGCACGGATGATGCGCGGGCGCATAAACTGCATGAGGAATGGGGCGAAATCACCCCGGAAGCTGCCGCGCAACTGAATGCAGTGCGGGCAGCGGGCGGGCGCATCATCGCCATCGGCACCACCGCCTTGCGGCTATTGGAAAGCGCGGCGCAGCCAGATGGCAGCATCGCGCCCTTTCGCGGCCTGACGGATTTGTATTTGCTGCCAGGGCACGCGTTTCGCAGCGCTGATGCGCTGATGACGAATTTTCACCTGCCGCGCAGCACGCTATTCATGCTGGTGTGCGCCTTTGCCGGGGATCAGCGCATGCGCGCAGCCTATGCCCACGCCATCGCGCAGCAATATCGCTTCTATTCCTATGGCGATTCATCCCTGCTGTTTTGCGCGAGTGATACGCCATGACACTTTCCTGGCAGCACGAAGCACAAGATGGCGCGGCGCGCGCGGGCGTATTGCACACCGCCCATGGTGAAGTGCCAACGCCGGTTTTCATGCCGGTTGGCACCGCCGGTACGGTCAAGGCCATGACCGCAGATGCGGTGCGCGCCACGGGTGCCCGCATGGTGCTCGGCAATACCTATCACCTCATGCTGCGGCCGGGGGCAGAGCGCATCGCACGGCTGGGTGGCCTGCATCGCTTCATGGATTGGCATGGGCCGATCCTGACGGATTCAGG
>JAPLOJ010000364.1 GCA_026400795.1 Alphaproteobacteria bacterium | reverse complement strand
TTGGGTCGGTCCTGCAGGATTTGATTGACCTTGAGCAGCGTATAGCCGGCCTGATTATCGGCATTGGGCTTGCGCAGAAGCTTGGCGTGGCTTTTGGCGATACCATCATTGCCGTCTCGCCCAGGGGTGTCAGTCTGCAAATGAAGATTGTGGGCATCTTCCGAACAGGGCTGACCACAATGGATAATCAGGCCGGCTATACGCTGCTCAAGGTCAATCAAATCCTGCAGGACCGACCCAATGTGGTCAATCAGATCCTGCTGCGCCTGAATGATGTGACCGGTGCGGAAGCGCTCGCCCGGCAGATCGAAGCACGCTTCGGCGATAGGTCGGAAAGCTGGGAAGAACAGAACCGCAATATACTGACGGTTTTCGTCATTCAGAATGCCATCATGTATAGCGTCACCGGCGCCATTCTACTGGTCGCGGCTTTTGGCATCTACAATATCATCTCGACCGTGGTGTTTGAAAAAACCCGCGATATCGCCATTCTGAAGTCGCTGGGTTTTACAGAAGGCGATATCCAATGGCTGTTCCTGTTGCAGGGCATGATTGCTGGGTTGCTTGGTGCCGTGCTTGGCTGCGTGCTCGGGCAGATCATGATCGAAGGCCTGGCGCAAATCCGCTTCAATACGGAAACACCGGCGGGCAATGACCGCTTTCTGCTTGTGCATGATTGGCGGATTTTCGCTATCGCTTCCTTCTTTGCGCTGCTGTCGGCGAGCATCGCGGCGGTGGTGCCGGCACGCCGCGCCGCACGGCTCGATCCTGTGCAAACCATTCGCGGCGCGGCATGACCATCCCGCCTCCTGCCTTGCTTGAAGCGCAACATGTCACGCGCCGCCTGCCGGAAGGGGTGACTTTGGTAGCCGATGCATCCTTGAAGGTGGAGCCCGGCGAATTCATCGCAATCACCGGGCCATCTGGGTCCGGCAAATCATCCTTGCTTTATCTGCTTGGCCTGTTGGATCGGCCAACCGAAGGCCGCGTGTTGCTGGAAGGCCGCGACACGGCAAGCCTGAGTGCGGCAGAACTCGCCAGTCTTCGCCTCGCGCGTTTGGGCTTTGTGTTCCAATTCCATTTCCTGCTGCCGGAATTCTCCACCCTGGATAATGTGTTGATCCCAATCCGCCGCCTCGGCCGCTTGAAGGATGCGGCAGCGCGCGCGCAGGCGATGAAGCTGCTGGAAGCGCTTGGCATGGCCGAAGCGGCAGCGAAATTGCCGGAACAGCTTTCTGGCGGCATGCGCCAACGTGCTGCGATCGCGCGCGCCTTGGCTAATGACCCTGCCATCATCTTGGCTGATGAACCGACCGGCAATCTTGATACACGCAATGCCACGGCAGTGTTTGATATTTTCCAGCGCCTGGCAGCAGAAGAAGGCCGCGCCATTCTGGTGGTGACGCATGATGCGGAACTCGCCAAACGCGCCAATCGGCGCATTCATCTGGTGGATGGGCGGATTGTCAGCGATACCCGCGCCGGTTGACGAAAAACCCCACCAGCACCAGCACCGCCACCAAAGCTGCGCCAAAGCTGAAGATGCTGCCAAAGGCCGCGCGAAACGCCTCCATGCCCGCAAGTCCGTGCGCCATACCCGCGACCTCAAGCGCGGCGAAAACCGTGCTCAGCAATGAGGCCGCGGTCACCACGCCCAAGGTGCGCGAAACTTGGGCCAGGCTGCCCGCCACGCCGCGATCCTCACGCGGCATGCGTTCCAGCAGCAGATCCGTCACACTCACCTGAAACAACCCAAGGCCAATGCCTTGCAGCGCCAGCGCCGCAACCAGCAACGGGATTACGCCATCCGCAGCCCCAATAGCACCAATCAGCCAGAGCCCGGCAGAGATCATCACAGAACCCATCAAAGCCAACCGCGCGGCACTGATGCGCGCCAGCAAGGCACCGGCGAAGGGAGAAGCCGCCATCGCCGCCAAATGCCCGATCGCCAGCACCAAGCCGCCCCAGCCCGCCGGCAAGGCCGCGCCATGCAGCAGCAAATAGGGCAGAAACAGCAGCACCGCGAAACAGGCGAAATTCACCACTGCCGTCGCAATACAGGCAAACAGGAAATCCGCGTCTCGGAAATAGCGCAGCGCAATCACCGGCCGCGCAATGCGCCCGGCATGGCGACCAT
>JAPLOJ010000263.1 GCA_026400795.1 Alphaproteobacteria bacterium | reverse complement strand
GGAGAAACAGTAATCTTTTCGGTCCTGCCTCGGTTTTGATTGACATGGCCCGGATGCGGCGGTGAATTGGCAGCACTTCAACAGGAAAGAGGCCCCCCATGCGTAAATTCGGCTTGAAAGCCGCGCTCGCTGCGCTTTTCGCGACCTTCGCCGCGCCCAGCTTTGCCCAACCCTCCGCCAGCCCCACGCTTGATGCCATCAAGGCACGCGGCACGCTGGTTTGCGGCATCCATAATGGTGTCGCGGGCTTCGCCCTGCCCGATAGCCGGGGTGTTTGGCAGGGCTTCGATGTTGATCTCTGCCGCGGTTTGGCGGTCGCGATTTTCAACGATGCCTCAAAGGTGCGCTTCGTGCCGCTTTCATCTTCCACACGCTTTACAGCCTTGGGCGCGGGGGAGGTGGATGTGCTGTTCCGTACCTCTACCCAGACCATGCTGCGCGATACCACGCTCGGCCTGCGTCATGCCGTGACCTATTTTTATGATGGCCATGGCTTCATGGTGAAGGCGGATGCCGGCATCAACAAGGTTGCTGAGATGCGTGGCGCGACGATTTGCCTGATTCAGGGCACGACGAATGAACAGGTGACGGCGGATTACTTCCGCAGCATCAATACGCCTTTCCAACCGGTCGTGTTTGAACGCACCGACCAAGCGGTTGCTGCCTTGCAGGCCGGCCGTTGCGACAGTTTCGGCACGGATGCATCCCAGCTTGCCGGCGTGCGGTCTGCCATGCCGCGACCTGCGGAT
This sequence comes from Alphaproteobacteria bacterium, assembly GCA_026400795.1. GTDB lineage: Bacteria > Pseudomonadota > Alphaproteobacteria > Acetobacterales > Acetobacteraceae > Neoroseomonas. Next base: position 3,577 of record JAPLOJ010000263.1, on the reverse strand, counting down.
TGGACCATCCTGTCAGAACGGTTCTCCAAGGAGCCTTATGGCGCCTATCTGCGCCGTGGTGATGACCAATGGTACGATATTGTGCGTTGGTACACCTATGCGGTGATTGAAGCCGAGGAACAGGGCATCACCCAGGCAAATGCCGAAGAACGGCGCCGGACCAGCACCAACCCCAATACGCGCAGGCTTTTGGGCGTGACGCCGGAACTCGGCCAATCGCTGAAGCTTGATCCCGCCTGGGCCTACAATGTTGTTCGCGCCATCGGCAATTATGGGGAGCTTTATGATCGTACCATGGGCGACAAAAGCCAGGTGCAATTGCCGCGCGGCCCGAACCATCTTTGGACCACGCCGGGCGGCTTGATGTACGCGCTTCCGCTGCGCTGAAGCGCCATGAACCATTTGGCCGGCTGTGACCTTTGCTTGGGTCGCAGTCGCCAGAGCGCCAAGCGATGCCGCTTGGCGCACAAGCTTCCTCGGGGCCAGTCCAGGTCACCGCACTTGATCAGGCGCAAGAAGCGTCCTGACGATCTTCGGTAGAAAGGGTCCGTCACCGACATGGAGGCCCCTCATGCCCAATTCCGCAAGCCAAACCGATCCTCGCCGCCATTGGTATGTCCTGGCCAATGGCAGCCGCGCTCAGGTCTATGTAAAGCGCAAGCAGGATTCAGGTTACGATCAACTGCGCAACTGGGACGCGCCGGAAGCGCGGATGCGCGATGCCGAACTTGGTGAAGACAAGCCTGGCCGCGCCTTTGCCGCAGCCGGCGCCGTGCAGCGCAGCGGCATGGAACGCGATGGTAAGGATGACGGCCCGAAGGAACACGCCAGGCGCGATTTTCTGGAAGGCTTGGCGCATGATCTGACCATGGCGTTATCCGCCAAGGAAATGGACAGCATCGCCATCATCGCCCCCGCGCCGGTGGCGCAGGCGATCACCGCCCATCTGTCCGGGCCCGCCCGCAAGGCCGTTACGGACGAAGAGCATCATCATGAGGTCTTGGCGCGGCTCGATGCATTAAAACAACGGTTTTAGAGCAGATCACGTTCAGATGGAATCATCTGAACGGGTGAAGAAGCTCGAAAAACAACGATATAGAGCGGGTTGCGTGAACCCATGTGAACGCAACACGACCTAGGGGTTTGAAAGACCGAGCATACCCATTTGGCAGCCCGGACACCGCGACCAGACCCCAAAAACCTGATGGCTGCCGAATGAAGGAACGCGACTTGGGCGCGCCACAGGGCAGGGGTGGGCTTGACCTGGGGGCAGGCGGCGCCCCATCTGACGCTGCATGAGCGACAAGCGCCCGCCTATCATCATTGACATGACGCCAGAGGGCGAGTTTCGGGACCCGCCACCCCCTCAGCCGCGGCGCGGGCTTGATCGTTTGCTGGCGCGGCTCGGCAGCGTGGCGATGCTGGTGGCGCTGAGCGCTGGGGGATTGCTGCTGGCTGCGCTGGCGCTGCTTGCCATTGGGGTATTGCTGCCGATCGTGCTGGCGGCAGGCGCCGTTGGCGCGCTGACGCTTTGGTGGCGGTTGCGTAAGGCCCGGTCAATCGGTGAGGATACCATCACCATCACCCGCATTGATCGGCGGGACGGTTAGAATATCGTCAGGAAACGTTGGAATGCGCGGTGCTTTGAAAATGCGCTTGGCAGAGACGTGGCGCCTGTCAGGTGATTGGAAGCATTAAGGCCCTGTGCGCTGAACGCCGGCGATACCGCCTTCGCCGATCAGATGCTTGTTTGAGCAACTGATTCACGTCTCCGGCGATACCGCCTTCGCCGATCAGATGCTTGTTTGAGCAACTGATTCACGGCTCCGGCGATGCCGCCTTCGCCGATCAGATGCTAGTTATTCTGGAATACCCGCGCCGCCAGCGCGACCTGGAACAGGGCGGTGATGAATTCCTGACCCATGATGAAGTATTTCGGATCAAGATAGGGCAGGGCGATCAGCTCATCTCCCGCCTGGGGCGGCTGGCTCGGGTCCAGTAAGACCTGACCGCTCGGGCGACGCAGCATCAGCGTGGACCGCGTGCCGCGGGCCGTGAGGCCACCAGCCTCCTTAAGGTATTGGTCAATCGTCATCCCTTGGCGCCAAAGCACGGCACGCGGCATCGCAACCTCACCCTGCACCATGACTGTCTGGGATCTCTCTGGAATGACGATGGTATCGCCATCTTCCAGCCGCACCGGGGCGCAGGTGCCGTTTTCATTCACCACCACAAGCCGGCCTTCCGGGTCGCTCCGGCGTGCGCGGCTGATATAGGACAGCACCATATTGGCTTCGGCAGAGCGTGCCGCCGCCGTGCCCGGCGTCATGGCGGGGGAGAGGAAAAGCTGACGCTCCAACCGGTCCAACGCATCGTCAATAGACCGCTTCTGCTGCAAGGCGAGCCGTGGGCGGAGCAGGAAAACGGCTGAAGTATTGGCCAGCATGGGATCAACCGCGACATGGTCCAGCAACTGGCACAAGGAAAAATCCCGATCCGCCACCAGTACCGAAGGATATAGCCGGCTGCCTTCAATGGTCACACGCACCGTGCGCAAGGCCACATCGGCAACGAAGGTCACGGTATCCTGATCATGCAGGGTCTGCCGAGCGAGTTCGGCAATGGTCACGTAGCGCGAGAAAGGCTGTGCATTGCGCACGCCGCGCACTACGGCATTGGTCGCCGCCGGCAGGGGGCGCGCGTAATTGACTAGATCCTGCCCGCGCATCGGACCAACCTGGCTGCTTTCAAACAGGAAATTATTGCGCACCGCGCCATCGGCGCCGATCAGTGGGCGTTGGCGATCAACCACAATGGTATCACCTTCCTGCATGCTGATATCCGGCAGGCGCCCTTCCAGCAGGAAGCGATAGAGATCAATCCGCGCAACTGTTGTATTGCCGCGCTGCAGCCGAATGTCGCGGAAGGACCCGCGTGCTGTGTCAATCCCGCCGGCACGCAGCAGGAAATCCAGCACGCTATCGGAAGCCACGCCCGCGTAGCGACCGGGATTGCGCACGAAGCCGGTGACGAAAACGCCGATCCGCTGCGTGGACAGCACGGTCGCATAGACCTGCACCTGCTGCGTATAGACGCGCCGGATTTCGCCTTCCACCACGCGCTGCAGATCGCCAACCCTGGTGCCGGCCACACGGATGGGCCCGATATTCGGCAGAAAGAGATTGCCGGAAGGATCAACCTGCGAAACCTGTTCCGCATCAACCGCACCCCAGGCGCGGATGCTCACCCGGTCACCCGGCGCCAGCACGTAATTCGGATTGGGCGCGTCGGAGGAAGATTGCGCCATTCCGGTAAAGAGTGCGGCACCAAACACCGCGGTCGCGGGGCCGGCATTTCGCAGCAAATCACCAAGCGGCGTCACAAGCGTCGGGCCACCTTCAGCCTGGGTTGGGCTACCAGCGCGTTCGGTACCGCGTGCTTGGCCCGGCAGATCGGCCAGGCTGCGTTGATCGAAAACCGCTGGCGGGCGCATCTGATCCCCACCTTGCATCATACCGGGCAGGGTGGGTATTCCCGGCAGCGTGGTGCCAGGTATCATGGGCATGCCCGGGACAAC
>JAPLOJ010000084.1 GCA_026400795.1 Alphaproteobacteria bacterium | reverse complement strand
CTGCGGGGTGAATGGGGACCGGGCGCAGGTCGCGCGCTGCCCGCAGCCATTTGGCTAGTACCGAGCATGTCCTGGTCCAGCGGGCGGTTTTGCAGGCGCTGCCAAAGCGCTTCGTCGCGCCCGTAGAAATCCGGGCGAATTTCCAAATCGCGCCCCGCAGAGGCGAAGGCCGTATGATAAAGCACGAAGACCGGCATCGGCTTTGGCAGGGGCCGTCGCACTGTCCCAGCCGTTGCGACCTTTTTCTGGATGACGTCCACCGATTCTTCCATCAGCAGGGCCGCGAATTCCAGCGGGTTTTGTACCCTAATGCAGCCATTGCTAATGCGACGATTGTCGCGGCTGAAGGCTTCCTTATCGGGCGTATCATGCAAGTAAACATCGAAGCGATTGGGCATTTCAAACATCACGGCACCAAGCCCGGCCTGCGGTCCTGGCGCCTGCTCCGCATCGCCATTCGGCAGCAGAACGATCTTGTTTTTCACCAGATAAAGCGGGTCTTGCTTCAACATCGGGCGAATATCCGCCTCCACAATGTCGTGCGGAATGATCCAGGGCGGGTTGAACAGCGCGGATTCAATAATGGTGCTGAATTCCGGGCTTTGCTTGCGATCCGTCGCTTCACCCACCACAACGCGCGTGATGAAGACTGGACGATCTTCTCGATAAAGCACAAGTTGCTGATCCGGCACATTAACCCAAACGCGGTCCGCCGGCAGCGCTCGCGGCAGCCAGCGCTGGCGTTCCAGATTGGCCTCGATCAGGCGGAGCCGGCTTGCCGGGGTCCGGTCAAACAGCCCGGCTGAGCGTTGCCGCTGCAGCGCCTGGCGCAGCGCCACATAGGTCGGGTTCTTCGGCGCCAGCCCCTCAATCGCCGCCACAGGGTCTGGGCCGTCCAGAGCGGCATCAAGCACTTCCGCCACATCCACCGATTCGGGCCAAAGCGCCTCACTATCCTTGCGCCGTTCGGGCGGGACGGCACCGAAGACCAGCGCCTCAGCATAGGTGAGCACGGCATGGGAAAGCAGCAAGTCGCGCCGCACCGGCGGAAACATATCCATGCGCCTGAGCAGATTGGCGTGGAACATCTCAGGGTCCAGGCCGTGATCGCGGGCCCGCAGCACCGCCGCCCTCAGCGCATTGGCCTGGGCTTGGCGTGTATTCCAGACAGGTTCGAAGCCGCGGCGGGCATAGAAACGGCGCAGCAGCTCTGCGTCCAGCGCCTCGCCAGCGACCATTGGTGCTTGGCCTTCAAGCAGGCTTCCAATATCGCCATTGGGCTCAAGTGAGGCGGATTCGAGCGAATCGCCCTCACCTGCGGCACAGCCCACCAGCGCCAACATGCCGGCAAAGCCTATCGCACCCCGCAAAAGGCTGGCGCGGCGCGAAATTCGGGTCGACGACGGGTCAATCAGCACATTGGCATCCGATTCTGGCCTGTCCCAAGTCGGTTTCACGCGTCCAACTCCTGAAACTTCACATTCCACCCTAGAAAAGGGTTTGACAACTTGCAGATAATTGATTCTTATCTGAGCCGTTTCCTAGTCTCAAGCAACCTGGATGTGCAACATGAACACCGATTCAAAAGAAATGACCCGCAAGGCGCTGCTCCGCAAGGCTGCGGCGGCGGCAATCCTGGCCCCGGCCGCGCTGCTCGCCGCTTGCGCTGCTGAACCCGCGCCGGCCCCCGCCCCGGCCCCAGCCCCTGCGCCGGCCCCGGCTCCTCGTCGGGCCCGCGGCTAATCTGACATACCCTCCGGCTTTTCGGAGGGTAGTGTCACTGCCGCCACTTTGAGCGGCACAAGAACAGGCTAGACCGCTGTGCCACAAGCGCAGCGGTTTTTCTATGAGCGGTCGGGTAGCCGTCACGCACCGCTCCGCACCTACGCAAGTTTTGACCAAAGCTTCATGATGGCTTGAGCGGTGTGCAGAGCTTGCCGAACCCTCCGTGTCCCCCCCTGCGATACATTGGTTAGCCTTGGGGTCTGGTTTATCTAACACGCGCCACCGGCTTCCTTAACGCCAGTAACACAATGTCCAGACGCCGCATTAGGCCCAGTCTGCAAATCCAGGGTGCGATTGCGGACGGAAAATTCGCGTCCTGTCCTTATCGTTACGCCTGTTCTCCTGCCATGCCCAGGATGCGATCGGGTTCAGCCACGCGCCAGCCGTATTGGCGCTGCCCCAGTGTGCTTGGTATAGGCAGAAAGGCACGCCGCTGCCTGCGCTTCCCATGCCATTCCCAAGCCCTTCTGAAGGACCACCGCGATGCGCGATTTCGATGAAAACTCCATTACGGATGCGGTGCTGCAACGGCTTGCGGGGGCAGAGGATCCGCGGCTTCGCCAAGTGGCGCAAAGCCTTGTGAAGCATCTTCACGCCTTTGTGCGCGATGTGGAGCCAAGCTTTGAAGAATGGCAGACAGCAATCAGCTTTCTGACCCGCATCGGGCATATGTGCGACGGCAAGCGCCAGGAATTCATCCTGCTGTCGGATACGCTCGGCGTTTCCATGCTGGTAGATGCGATCAATCACCGCATGCCAGAAGGTGCCACGCCAACCACCGTGCTTGGGCCTTTTTATGTTGAAGGCGCGCCCGAATTGCCGCTGGGGGCAGAAGTGGCACATGCCATGAAGGGCGAACCGCTGCATGCCTCCGGCCGCGTCATGACTGCGGGGGGCGGTCCTATCGCTGGCGCGATCGTGGATATTTGGCATTCGGATGAGGATGGCTTTTATGATGTGCAGCGCGTGGACCAGGCGGATGCCAATCTACGGGCGCGCTTTCGCACCGATAGCGAAGGGCGCTTTCATTTCTGGACCCTGACTCCAACTTCATACCCTGTCCCGGATGATGGCCCGGTGGGGGAGCTGCTGCGCGCCACGGGCCGGCACCCGATGCGCCCCGCGCATGTTCATTTCATGATTGCGGCTCCAGGGCATGAAACCCTGGTGACCCATGTTTTTGTTGCGGGCGATCCCTATTTGGATAGCGATGCTGTCTTTGGCGTGAAGCAGGAATTGATTGCCGAATTCGCGCAGAACCAACCTGGCCAAGGCCCAGATGGGCGGGAGATGGCGGGCACTTGGCGCAAACTGAACTATGATTTCGCGCTGAAGCGTAACGGCTGAACAGAAGCGCCCGGGCGTTCCTTCAGCGCACCAGCGCGGTCGACAGGATCGGGAAGAAGGCAATCAATATCAGCGCGAGGCCCATCACCACGACAAAGGGCAAAGCCCCGGCGAAGATGGTTTCAATGCCCACCTTCGGATCCGCCAGCGTCGCCTTCACGGTGAAAACTGAAATGCCAAAGGGCGGCGTCAGCAGCCCCATCTCCACCGCTATGATGGTCACAATACCGAAATGGATCAGGTCAAAACCCATCGCGGTCGCGATAGGCGCGCCAATCGGCACCATGATGAGCAGGATGGACGTACTGTCCAGGATCATCCCCATCAGCAGAATGACAATCACGAAGGCAAACAGAAAGCCGTAAGGCCCAAGCCCCAGATGTTCCACAAAATCGCCAATGGCATTGGGCACTCCCGCCATGGACAGCATGCGCGAATAAAGCCCAGCCGCGATCAGCAGGAATAGAATGGCCGCCGAAACCAGGCCGGTTTCTCGCAAGACGCGCCAGAATTTCGCGGCATCCAAGCGGCGCCGT
>JAPLOJ010000181.1 GCA_026400795.1 Alphaproteobacteria bacterium | reverse complement strand
GCTTCATCCGGCAGGTCGAATTGTTCCAGCTTGCGGCCTTCAAGATGCGTGAGCCGCGCGGTAAACGGTGCGCCCGCCGCCGTGGTGAAGCGGCCTTCAATGGTCCAGTATTCGCGCGCGCGAAACGCTTCGATCTCTGCTTCGCGTTCGCAAATCAAACGCAGCGCCACGGATTGCACGCGGCCCGCAGAACGTGAGCCTGGCAATTTCCGCCACAGCACGGGTGAAAGCGTATAGCCCACCAGATAATCCAGCGCGCGGCGCGCCAGATAGGCTTCGATCAGCGGCTGATCCAAATCACGCGGATGCGCCACCGCATATTGTACAGCGCGCTTGGTGATTTCATTGAAGGTGATGCGCTGAACATGCTTGCCCTTCAGCGCCCCGCGCTCGGCCAGCATATCCTTCACATGCCAGGAAATCGCTTCCCCTTCACGGTCTGGGTCGGTTGCCAGGTAAAGTCGCTTGGCGCCCTTCAGCGCAGCCGCAATGCGGCCCACTTGCTGTTCGCCGCGCGGGTCCTTGCCCCAGAGCATGGCGAAATCCTGATCCGGCAGGACCGCGCCGTCTTTTTCTTCCAGATCGCGGACATGGCCATAGGAGGCCAATACCGTGAAATCCCGGCCCAAATATTTTTCAATCGTCTTCGCCTTGGCCGGCGATTCCACAACGACAACGTCGCTCATGCTTTCCCGATTCACCCTCGCCCGGATAGCGCTACCCGATGGCCGGGCAGCATATCCACCCGGCCTTCCAGTTCCAGATCAGCAAGCGCCGCCTGGAGCGCGGGGGGTGAGAGGTGACAGCGCCGGAGCAGATCGTCAACAGATATCGGTGCCATTCCAATCAAATCAATGAGTTGACCATATTCGCCGGGGGTGGCTTCCGGCGGTACATCCTCGGAGATTGGATTTTCCGGGGTATGGGCCAGCGCAAAAAGCGGGGCATCGTTCGGTGCTTCGGGCAGATGCGCCAGCACATCGGCGGCTGATTCAACCAAATGCGCGCCTTGGCGGATCAGGTCATTGGCGCCGCGGCTGCGTGGGTCAAGCGGACTGCCGGGGATGGCGAAGACCTCTCGCCCCGCTTCCAAGGCAAGCCGCGCGGTAATCAGCGTGCCGGATCGCTCTGCGGCTTCCACCACCAGAACACCCAGCGAAAGCCCGGCCACGATCCGGTTGCGCTTCGGGAAGTGCCGCGCCAACGGCGCGGTCCCCAACGTATGTTCCGCCACCAGCGCGCCTTCGCGGCCAATCCGCGCCTGAAGCGCGGCGTTTTCGGGTGGATAGGCCACATCAAGGCCGCCTGGCAGCACGGCGAGCGTCCGCCCAACGCGCAAGGCGCCCTGATGCGCCGCCGCATCCACCCCGCGCGCCAGGCCCGAGATCACCAGCACCCCGGCTTCGGTCAGTGCCTCCGCGATGTCTTCCGCAATGCGTCGTCCGGCGGCCGAGGCATTGCGCGCGCCCACAATGGCGAAACTTGGCACCTGCGCCAGCAAAGCGGCATCGCCCTGCACCGCGAGCATGGCCGGGGCATCCGCCAGCAAAGCAAGCAAGGACGGGTAGTCAGTGCTGCCCCAGAAAATGAAGCGCGCGCCAAGCTTGGCCATGGCATCGGCTTCCCGCCGCGCATCATCCAGGCTTGGGATGCGCGCCGGGGTTTCGCGTTTGGCGAGAAGACGGGGCAAAGCTTCCAAAGCTGCGCGGCCACTGCCGTGGCGGGCAAGCAGGCGGCGAAATCCCATGGGGCCAATGCCTTCGGTCTGGGCGATGCGCCAGAGGGCGAGGCTTTCGGCGGGGCTGAGAGTGGTTGCTGGCATAGGAGAAATCCTATGCCATAATTCAACCTATGCGGGAAATACTAAATCGAAGTGCTACTTGGCGGTTTTGCCGATGCGCGGTTCGGTCCCGGCCAGTAGGCGGCGGATATTCGCCTCATGCCGCCAAAACACCAGAATAGCGATCAGCAGCGCCATCAGCGCGTGATCCGCGCTGGACAGGACCAGGGCGAAAAGCGGCGCCGCCGCAAAGGCAGCCAGCGCCGCCGCTGACGACATTTTCAGGAGTTTCGCGGCCACCAACCACACGGCGCAGCAGGCAAGCCCAACCGGAAAGGCAGCGGCCAGCAGCACGCCAAGCCCGGTCGCGACCCCCTTGCCGCCGCGAAAGCCAAGCCAGACCGGAAAAAGATGCCCAAGCACCGCCGCCGTGCCGACAACCAAATCCTGATCGCCCAGGAAATAGCGCGCCAGCAAAATCGCCACCGCGCCCTTCAGCCCATCCAGGATCAGGGTTGCCGCCGCCAGGCCCTTGCGCCCTGTCCGCAGCACATTGGTCGCGCCGATATTGCCGGAACCAACCTGGCGGATATCGCCAAGCCCGGCGGCCTTGGTCAGCAACAAGCCAAAGGGGATCGAGCCAATCAAATAGCCACCCAGCAGCGCAATCAGGAACATGATGCTGTCCGCGTGTTCGGCCATTGCTCAGCCCCCGAAAACGCGCCGCCCGGCTTTCCAGGTGCCCAGCACCCGGCCTTCCAGGGCGCGACCATCAAAGGGGGAGTTCTGCGCCTTGCCAGGCAGCTTCCCGGCTTCAACCTTCCAGCCGCGATCTGGGTGAAACAGCACCAAATCCGCCGGCGCACCCTTGGCCAGCCTGCCCTGCGGCAAATCAAGCAGCGTCGCGGGCCGCGCTGTCAGCAACCCAAGCGCGGTCAGCATCGGCAGATCGCCCGCATGCACGCGCGCCAAAGTCACGCCCAGCAAAGTCGCCAGCCCCGCGCCGCCGGCCTCGGCTTGCGCAAAAGGCAGGCGCTTGTCATCGGCATCGCGCGGCTGATGGTCTGAGGCAATCGCGTCAACCGTGCCATCGGCAAGTGCGGCCACCACCGCCTGCCGATCCAATTCGGTGCGCAGCGGCGGGGAGAGCTTGGCGTAGCTGCGATAATCGCCAATCGCGGTTTCGTTCAGATCAAAATAGGGCGGCGCTGTATCGCAGGTGACGGCCAGCCCCTCAGCCTTGGCCGCGCGGATCAAATCAAGCGCGGTGGCGGTGGAGATATGCGCGAAATGCACATGCCCGCCCGTGATGCGCGCGAGTGCGATATCGCGCGCCACCATGATGGCTTCCGCCGCCGGGGTGATGCCAGGCAGGCCAAGTCGGGTCGCCAATTCGCCTTCGGTGGCGGCGCCGCCGGAAGCTAGGCTCGGTTCTTCCGGGTGCTGCACGATGAAGGCGCCGAAGGCCCGCGCGTAAGACAACGCAAGCCGCATGGTGCGTGCCGAGGCAATGGCGCGCACCCCATCGGTAAAAGCAATGGCGCCGGCGGCACGGAGCAGGCCGAATTCGGCCAATTCCTTGCCGGCACAGCCCGATGTCGCGGCGCCATAGGGCAGCAACGCGACCGATCCCGTGGCCTCACCCTGCCGCGTGATGAAGGAAATCAGCGCGGGATCATCAAGCGCCGGGTCGGTATCCGGCAGCACGCAAATGGTGGTGATGCCCCCCGCTGCGGCGGCTTGCGCGGCAGAGGTGATGGTTTCGCGATGCTCTGCCCCTGGTTCACCGAGATTGGCGCGGAGATCGATCAAGCCAGGCGCAAGGCAAGCCCCGCCTGCGTCCACCACGGCGGCACCTTCAGGCGCGGTAAGGCCAGCGCCGCAATCGGCGATCAGCCCATCACGGATCAGCAAGGCGCCCGGCGCATCGAGGCCAGAGCCAGGATCGAGCAGGCGGGCATTGGTGATGATTGTGTCAGCCATGCTCAACGGTTCCGAGGCAACTGGCGCGAAAGCATATCCAGCACCGCCATACGGCAGGCGACACCCATTTCCACCTGTTCGCCGATCACGCTGCGGGTTGGATGGTCGGCGACGGCGCTGTCAATCTCAACACCGCGATTCATGGGGCCCGGATGCATCACGATCGAGTCTGGCTTGGCATAAGCCAGTTTTTCCGCATCCAGCCCATAGAAGCGAAAGAACTCCCGCGCGGAAGGCACCATGCCGCCCGACATGCGTTCGCGTTGCAGGCGCAGCATCATCACAACATCGGCCCCGGCAAGCCCGGCCTTCATGTCGTGGAATACTTCCACACCCAAGCGCGCTGCTTCGGCGGGGATCAGTGTGGGCGGCCCCACCACGCGCACGCGGCTGCCCATGGTGGTCAGCAGATGCATGTTTGAACGCGCCACGCGCGAATGGGCGATATCGCCGCAAATCGCGACAATCAGCCCGTCAAGTCGGCCCTTGTGCCGGCGGATGGTCAGCGCATCCAGCAGCGCCTGGGT
>JAPLOJ010000045.1 GCA_026400795.1 Alphaproteobacteria bacterium | reverse complement strand
TCATATCAACCTGACCGGTGCGAAGCTGCGCCACGCGCGCGGCGGGGTTGGAGATTTCACGCCGCACCACGCGGCCCCAAGCGGGACGACTGCCCCAGTAATTATCGCTGCGTTCCACCGCGAATTGCTCACGCGGGGTCCAGGATGAAAACCGATAAGGCCCGGTGCCGATTGCCGCGCGACCGCTATTGAACGCCTCATTGGCGTTTTCCGGCGTCAGGCCGGCAGTAGCGCGGGCAGAGGTGATGAAAAGCCGGATGAAATCATTGGGCAGCGTCGGCGCCGGACCATCGGTGACGATCTGGATGGTGTGCGGATCAATGATGCGGATTTCCTGCACACGGCGCACATAAATGCGCGTTGGATTCGGACCGGACAATTGCTGCATACGCCTGATGGAGGCAGCAACATCTTCCGCGGTCATGTCCGACCCATCATGGAATTTTACGCCGCGGCGCAGGCGAAATTCCCAAGTGGTGGGATCCACAATGCGCCAGGATTCCGCAAGACCTGGTTCGATTTGCAGATTATCGCCTGAATGCGTCAGCGTATCAAAAACATGCTTCAGCGCTTCCGAATGGGTGCCTGTTGCGGTGAAATGCGGGTCAATGCTCTCCGGCCCTGCGATCACGCCCATGGTGAGGGTCTGAGCAGAGGCCACACCAGCCATGCAGGCCATGCCGACTGTCGCCAAAGCAAAGCGGCGGTAATTCCAACGCATGTCCAAATCTCCCATCAGCCTTCTGTCATCAGGATGCTAGGAAGAGCTTGCGCTTGCTGTCAAATGCCAGATAATCGCTTCTAATGCTCGGGTATATCATTCAGCGCCTCATTCAGTCTGCTTTCGTCATGCTGGCCATGTCGGCGCTTGTCTTCCTTGGCGTCTATGCCATTGGAAATCCGATTGACGTGCTGATTTCCCCGGATGCGACCCAGGATATTCGGGAAGCGACCATTCGCCATTACGGCCTGGATCAGCCACTTTGGCGGCAATATCTGGCCTTTCTGGGCCGGCTGTTGCAGGGCGATCTGGGGCGGAGCTTTGTGCTGAATATCCCGGTGCTGCACTTGGTGCTGAGCCGTCTGCCGGCAACATTGGAATTGGCGCTAACGTCCGTGCTGATCGGTGCCTTCATCGGCATCCCACTTGGCATTTATGCTGGCTATCGGCCGGAAAGCCCTGCCTCCAAGGCCATCATGGCGGCATCCGTTTTGGGATTTTCGGTGCCGACCTTCTGGGTAGGCCTGATCCTTATCCTGACCTTCGCGGTCAATCTTGACTGGCTACCCGCCGGGGATCGCGGGCCGACGGTAGAAATCTTTGGCGTCGGGTGGTCATTCCTCACCTGGGATGGGCTGCGATTCCTGGCACTTCCGGCGATCAATCTCAGCCTGTTCAAGCTTGCCATGCTTATCCGCCTGTCGCGCGCTGGCACGCGTGAGATCATGCTGTCAGATACGGTGAAATTCGCCCGCGCGGCGGGGCTCACGGATTTCACTATTCTGCGGCGGCATGTGCTGCGCCTGATTTCCATTCCCTTGGTGACCGTCTTCGGCCTGGAATTCGGCTCCACGCTTGCTTTTGCCGTGGTGACAGAGACGATTTTTTCCTGGCCAGGGGTGGGCAAGTTGATCATTGATTCGATCACCTCGCTCGATCGGCCGGTCATGGTTGGTTATCTGATCCTGGTGGCTTTTCTGTTTGTCACCATCAATCTGGTGGTTGACTTGACCTATGCCGTGCTGGATCCGCGCCTCAGACGGGGAAGGCGTGTGTGATGGCGCAGTTTTGGCGGGAATATCGGGAAAACTGGATAGCCACATTGGCCCTTGCAGTGGTGGTGCTGATTGTCGCGGCGGCGCTCGCTGCACCGCTGATTACCCCGCAGGACCCTTATGATCTTGCCAATCTCAATTTGCGAGATGCGCGCCGTCCGCCGGGTTTTGTTGGTTCTGGCGGCTATGTCCATTGGCTCGGGACGGATGCGCAAGGACGAGATTTGTTCTCGGCTATTCTCTATGGTCTGCGGATTTCCTTGCAGATGGGGGTTGCGGCTGGTGCGGTTGCCTTTGGCCTGGGCACTAGTCTCGGCATTATGGCAGCAAATATCGGCGGCAAGATCGAACAGGGGATCATGCGGCTTGTTGATCTTCAATTGTCCTTCCCTGCCATTCTGCTCGCGCTTGTGCTGGTTGCGATGCTGGGTCAAGGCAGAGTGCCGCTGATCATCGCCTTGGTGACCGCGCAATATGCCTATTTCGCCCGCACGGCCTATGGCGCCGCAACGGCGGAACGGCAGAAGGATTATATCGAAGCCGCGCGCGCCACGCCGCTGCCTGGGCGCAGCATTGTGCTCCGGCATTTGCTGCCAAATTGCATGCCGCCCTTGATTGTCGTTGGCACGGTGCAGATTGCCAATGCGATTTCGCTGGAAGCGACACTTTCTTTTCTTGGTCTTGGCCTGCCGCCGACAGAACCTTCGCTCGGCATGCTGATCGCCAATGGCTTTCAATACATGATGAGCGGGCGAACCTGGATTTCGGTCTATCCCGGAATTGCGCTGATTCTGCTGATTGTTGCCATCAATATCGTGGGCGATCAATTGCGAGATCAATTCAATCCGAGGCTGCGCCGATGACCAAGGCGCTGCTTCAGGTGCGCGATCTGCGCACACATTTCGAAACCCGCGCCGGCACGATCAAGGCGGTGGATGGCATATCCTTCACGCTTGAACGCGGCGAAATACTTGGCCTTGTAGGTGAATCCGGTTCCGGCAAATCAGTTACCGGCTTTTCCTTGATAGGGCTGCTTGACCCACCAGGGCGGATCGCAGGTGGTTCCGTAGTATTTCAGGGGCAGGAATTGGTGGGGCGGTCGCAAGCTGAAATGCGCAAGCTGCGCGGTAAGCGGATCGCGATGATTTTTCAGGACCCAGCGGCTACCTTGAACCCAGTTCTGACCATCGGTCAGCAGATGGTGATGGCTGTGCAGGCGCATGGTGGCACGGGTCAGGGGGCGGCCTTAGAGTTGGCCGAACGAAGCCTCGCGCGGGTAGGCATTCCCGATGCTGCAACACGACTGAACGCCTATCCGCATGAATTTTCCGGCGGCATGCGCCAACGTGTAGCGATCGCCATCGCGCTGCTGCATGAACCGGAATTGATCATCGCGGATGAGCCGACCACGGCGCTGGATGTTTCTATCCAGGCGCAAATCCTCGCTGAGATGAAGACACTCGCGCAGGAAAGCGGCACAGCGCTGATTTGGATCAGCCATGATCTGGCCATTGTGTCATCCTTGGCTGATCGCGTGATTGTGCTTTATCTGGGCCGTATTGTGGAATTCGGGCCAGTCGCCGACGTATTGCGCGCGCCCTTGCATCCTTACACGCGCGGGCTTTTGGATAGCCTGCCCGCCATGGCTGATCCGGGACAGAAACTCCGGCAGATTCCGGGCAGCACACCTTCACCGCTTAATGTGACGCCTGGCTGTCCCTTTGCCCCGCGTTGCGCGCATGCAGATGATCTTTGCCGATCGGAACCGCCAGCGGTCGGTGATCAGCACCACGGAGCCTTTTGTCATCATGCGCTGCCGGCTCCCGCATGACTGAGATTTTGACAGCTGAGAATGTCTCGCGCCGTTTCAGCCCGCATGTGACGCTGGGCGATCGCATCGCCGGCATCTTTGGCGCCAAGTTGGACCGCAGACCAGTCATGGCAGTGACTGATGTGACGCTTTCAGTACAGCGCGGTGAGACGCTTGGCTTGGTTGGGGAATCCGGCTGCGGCAAATCAACGCTTGGCCGTATGCTGGCGGGTATTCTTGAACCGAGTGAAGGCGCTATCCGCCTGAGTGGCGTGTCCCCGATGCAGGCTGGGCGCAAGACTACAACGCGTATTCAGACCGTGTTTCAGGACCCCTTTGCGTCACTCAATCCACGGCGGCGCGTGGGTGAAACCATCGCCGAAGGGCCGATCACCCATGGCCTGATCACTCGCAGCGAAGCCACCAGCTTTGCGGTAGAATGGCTGGCAAAGGTCGGGCTGGATCCCGCTTATGCTACGCGTTTCCCACATCAGTTTTCCGGCGGGCAGCGTCAACGTATTGCCATCGCGCGTGCCTTGGCCATGCGGCCAGAAGTGCTGATCTGCGATGAACCCGTGGCATCGCTGGACGTTTCAATTCAGGCGCAAATCCTTAATCTGTTTCTTGAGTTGCGTCAGGAATTTGGTCTGACGACGATCTTCATTAGCCATGATCTTTCCGTTGTCCGCCATGTCAGTGATCGAGTTGCCGTTATGTATCTGGGGCGCATTGTTGAGCTAGCGGAAGCAGAAACGCTTTATTCAACGCCCCAGCATCCTTATACACAAGCATTGCTAGATAGCGTTCCAAAGCTTTCGCTTTCTGGAAACATTGGCGTGACCTTCAAACTTATTCGCGGTGAATTACCATCTCCGCTTTCTCCTCCATCTGGATGTGCCTTTCACCCGCGT
Organism: Alphaproteobacteria bacterium; assembly: GCA_026400795.1. Classification (GTDB taxonomy): domain Bacteria; phylum Pseudomonadota; class Alphaproteobacteria; order Acetobacterales; family Acetobacteraceae; genus Neoroseomonas. Next base: position 2,590 of record JAPLOJ010000045.1, on the reverse strand, counting down.
TGCCTCAAGGCGACAGAGCTTTGTCGGGCAGAGCGACCGCGTTTAGAGGCTAGTGGGAACAAAGGATTGGTGGCTTGCCATCATACATAGCCTTACTCTAAAAACTGCGCGTATCTCAGTTACCGCAATCCATTTTGATCGATTAAAGAAATGGATTATCTAAGTCGCTTTGCTCGCCCCTCGCTACAGCGCGAATGGTTCCTCGCGCGCTGCAAATATTCCCGGCGCCACAGCAAGGAGACCAAGATGAACGACACCGCCTCAACCGATCGGCTTTTCCTGGAAATCGCCAAGCGGCACATGCCCTTGGTTGAAACACTGGAAACCAGAAGCCGCGACGCGCTCGATTTCCATGATGTCGCCGTCTGGTCCATCCGCAATTTGCTCGCGCAACCGGAGACGAAGACGATGAAGCTTTCAGACACGCAGCGGATTGTATTGAGCCATGGCGCGCAGCACCCGCAATTGCTGGCGATTGCGCCGAAGCATTTGCCCGTCGCTGCCTGCCGCGCGGTGGTGAACAGCCTGGTCAAGAGCCGCCTGCTGATTGAGGTCGCTGCACCGCGCGATCAATTGGCGATGGTGTGGCGGAAGGATGCGGATGGCACGCCGATCCTGATCCAGGTGACGGATGAGGGGCTGCGCGCGATTGGCATTGACCCGAATGAGGGGCGCGCGGCGCCCGACACGGCGCCGCAGGGCGGGGAAGACACGCGCCACAGGCCGAGGAGCAACCGTCCGCCGAGCCGGCGCCCGAGGCGCCCAACACCCTAGATATTCGTCACCGGCTTTATGCTGATCTGCTGCGCGCCGCCGGCCAGCCCATGGCGAATGGCGCGCGGGCCATCTCGCCGCCACCCGTACAGCAGATCATTGCGAGCCGGATTGGCGCCCGCCGCGAGGCAGTCTCGCGCGAGATTGCTCGGCTGCTGCGGGCTGGCGTGCTGCAGCGGGGGCGTGGTGCGCTGATCATCAGTCAACCGGCGATATTGCAGCAGGCCCTTGATGAGATGACGTCGGATTGAAGTGACGCGGCCAATTCAGCCCGGCGGCGGCAGGTGGCAAGAATGGGGGGCGGCGATCCACCAGAGGCTATCCGCCGAGCACGCCAGTGGCGCCCATAGCTCCCGCGTCATCGCGCAGATCCCTGGCAATCGCGGGTACGTCTTGGCCGATACGGAAAGGGCGCCGGTCTGAGTCTTTGCGTTTGGCAACGCGGTTAACACCACGTCGCGCCGTAAGCCGATTTCCGATCAGGTCCCGGATGCCTCAAAGGGGTTACGGATAAGAACACCAAGACCGCTGACGTCAGCAGTATTGCGTGTCACAAGCACCAAGCCATTCACATTCGCGGTCGCCGCCAGAAGCGCGTCCACCACGGGCACAGAGCGCATGGCTGAGATTCGGCCCCAGCTTTCCGCTACGGCAGCGTCAATGCCCAGTATGCGCGGCCCAAACGCCTCCACGATCGCTTGCAGCCAAACTTCAAGCGCGCGCGCCTTGTCAGGATCTCGGACCCGAACAGCTTCGACACCCTTCCGTATCTCGCCGATGGTCAGCGTGCTGAGAAAGATGTCCCGATCCTCGACGCCAGACCACCACGCGGCAACGGCGGGATGGCAACGCGGCCCTTTTCGGACCTCAGAGATGATGTTCGTATCAACAAGCCAGGTCACAGCTCGACGGCGCGCCCCATTTCGCGCGGACGATCAAGATCGATCCCTTCAAGCGGCGCGGACTCAATGAGGTCCTTGAGGCTGCGGACCGGCCCCGGAGCGAAGCGGCGTAGAAGCAAAGCCCGCGCTTCAGCGGCCTGTCCGGGATCTGCAAGGGCGGCCACAACCGCACGAAGCAGCGGGGCGTCTTCACCACGGACCTGCACCTCAAGACGCTGCAGACCTCGACTTCGCAGCCGCTTCCGATGCGCGGCCAACGCCGCGCTGGGCGGGGTACGAGGTTTCGATGGAGGAGAAGGTAGCTGCTTTGGCATTCCGGAAATCTATCCGGAATGCCGGGAAAACGCAAGAAAATATGACACCTGCTCTGCGGTCCTCATCACCAGAGAGTTTCGCCTTCTTGGTCCCCACTGCTGCTCCAGTCGCCACCTAGCCGAACCGCGTTAGCGCCCCAGGCGACCACCTAAAGCTTGAGGGTAGGCCGATTTTTCCAACAAGGTTTAACGCGTTGATCTGAAATGGTTTTGGCTATGCTGCAGTGCAGCGTGGTTGGGGAATGGACTGGTGGGGCGGTGGGGGCTGAGAGGGAACAATGCGGAAAACGGCGCAGCCTTATGGTCCCATCATTGCTAGGTGATCTTCGATGATCGGGAGTTCGTCTGCCGGCACAACTTCCCGCCAGTGGAGCACCCCTGGCACGTGCAGTGGATTGCGGCGAATTAGTTCCGTTTTCAGGTAGGGGTAACCCATCCCTGCCACCAATTCCCGCCATAAATGATGGCATGGATTGAAGGGCACGCGGGCAAAGGCTTCCACGCTGCTGTAGCGGGGGGCGATGCGTGCGCGCGTTGGTGCATCAGCGAGTGCTGCGAGCCTTTCCTGCCCGAATAGCGCCCAGCAGGGCACGCCGGCGC
>JAPLOJ010000354.1 GCA_026400795.1 Alphaproteobacteria bacterium | reverse complement strand
GCGCGCCGCGAACCCCACCGCGGAAGCAACCTGGAACGCCTTTGCGCGTGAGCCATCCGGCACCGGCCCCTTCCGTATGACGCGCTTTGTCCCGCGTGAACGTGCGGAATATGCGCGCTTTGATGGCTATTGGTCCGACAAGGCGAAGCTCGATCGCATTGTCATCCTGCCGATCCCCGAAGCCAATGCGCGCACTGCCGCACTTTTGTCCAACCAGGTGGATTGGATTGAAGCGCCTTCACCGGATGCCATTCCGCAGCTTCGCCAGCGCGGCATGGTGATCACCAGCAATGCGCAGCCGCATGTCTGGCCCTGGCAGCCCTGCTTTGCTGAGGGTTCGCCGCTCCGCGATGTGCGTGTGCGTCAGGCCATCAATCTTGGCATTGACCGTGAAGGGCTGCGCACCTTGCTGGGGGGCATGATGTCGGTGCCAGTCGGCACAGTGCCGCGCGGCCATCCCTGGTTCGGCAACCCAAGCTTCAATATCCGCACCGACAAGGCCGAAGCGCGCCGCTTGCTGGCGGAAGCGGGCTATACGGCGCAGCGCCCGCTGACGCTGAAGGTGCAAATCTCGGCTTCCGGTTCGGGCCAGATGCAGCCGCTGCCGATGAATGAATTCCTTCAGCAAGACCTGAAGGGGATCGGCGTGAATGTGGAATTCGACGTGGTGGAATGGAACACCTTGTTCGCCAATTGGCGCCAGGGCTGCACCCATGCCTCTGCGCGCGGGGCACATGCCACCAACGTATCCTTCGCCGCCATGGACCCCTTCTTTGCCATGGTGCGCTTCTGGGATTCGAAAATGGCGCCGCCGGTTTCCAACAATTGGGGCTTCTTCAATAATCCGCGCTTTGACGCGATGATTGCGGAAGCGCGCAATTCCTTCGAGCCAGCCGCGCGTGATGCCGCACTCGCCCGCTTGCATGCGGCTGGTGTGGATGAGGCGCTGTTCATCTGGATTGCGCATGACGTGTCCCCGCGTGCGATGAGCCCGCGTGTGCGCGGTTACGTGCAACCACAAAGCTGGTTCGTGGATCTGCGCCTGCCCTTCATTCAGTAACATCTGATCGCCGGGCGGCCATCACCGCCCGGCGATACCTGGAGAGACGATGTTCTTCTACCTGATCCGCCGCATTGCCTATGCCATCCCCATCGCGCTTGCGGTTGGGTTTGTCTGTTTCATGCTGGTGCAGATCGCACCTGGTGATCCGATCAACGCCATCGTGCCGCCCGATGCGCCGGGCGATGTGGTGGAACAGGTGCGGCGCGATTACGGGCTGGACAAACCGCTGCCCGTCCAATTCGGGCTTTGGCTGCTGAAAGTGGTGCAGGGTGATCTTGGGCGGTCACTCGCTTCCGGCCGGCCGGTTTGGTCTGATCTTTCAAGCGCCATCGGCAATACGCTGATGCTGGCGGCTTCCGCTTCCCTACTGGGCTTCATCCTTGGCTGCGTGCTGGGTGGGCTTGCTGGCACCTTCCGCGGTTCCTGGCTTGATCGCGCAGCAGTGACGCTGGCGGTCGGCGGGGTTTCCGTGCCGCATTATTGGCTTGGCATGGTGATGGTGGTGATTTTCTCCGTCCAATTGAATTGGCTGCCGGCCATGGGCGCGGGGCCGGGCGGGTCTTCCGACTGGGCATGGAATTGGGAGCATATCAAGCACCTGATCCTGCCAACCGTGACGCTTTGCGTGATTCCCATGGGGATCATCACACGCACGGTGCGCGGCATTATCGCGGAAATCATGAACCAGGAATTTGTGACCGCGCTGCGCGGCAAGGGCCTCACGCGGCGCGGCGTGTTCCTGCATGTGGTGAAGAATGCCGCGCCCACCGCGCTTGCGGTGATGGGCTTGCAGCTTGGCTATTTGATGGGCGGGTCCATTTTGGTTGAGACCGTATTCTCCTGGCCCGGCACTGGGCTTTTGCTGAACAACGCCATCTTCCAGCGGGACTTGCCGGTGCTGCAAGGCACTATTCTGGTGCTGGCCATGTTCTTCGTCGCACTCAATCTTTTGGTGGATCTGATGCAAACCGCGCTTGATCCGCGCATCAAGCGGGGCTGAGGCAATGTCCAATAGCGCAACCTCCCCATCGGCGGCAGAAGCTGAACTCGCGGTCCAGGCGCGGCAGGCGGCAGAAAGCTCCACCGGCTATTGGGCTGGTGTCTGGAAGCGCGTGCGGCGTGATCCGGTGACGATCTTCTGTGCATCGGTCTTGTTGCTGATGCTGTTCTCGATCGTGTTCGCGTCGCTGATAGCGCCGCATGACCCTTATCAGGGCAGCATGATCCGGCGCTTGCGCCCTGTTGGTACGCCTAACTATATATTGGGCACGGATGAACTTGGGCGTGATATGCTGACGCGCCTTTTGCATGGCGGGCGGCTTTCCTGGTTCATGGGTATCACGCCTGTCGCGCTGGCTTTTGTGATTGGCACCGTGCTGGGCGTGTTGGCGGGTTATGCCGGCGGCAAGACCAATATGGCCATCATGCGCGTGACGGATGTGTTCTACGCCTTCCCATCCGTGCTGCTGGCGGTGGCGATCTCAGGCGCGCTTGGCGCGGGGATTATCAATGCCATCCTGGCGCTGACCTTGGTCTTCATCCCGCCCATCATCCGCGTGGCGGAAACCG
>JAPLOJ010000356.1:12288-14771 GCA_026400795.1 Alphaproteobacteria bacterium | reverse complement strand
TCCTGAGGCGCAGTATTTCACGAAGCAGATCGCCTTCAATGTCATTCCGCATATTGACCGCTTCATGCCCGATGGCGCGACGCGGGAAGAATGGGCGATGGGCGTTGAAATCCGTAAACTACTCGACCCCGATATTCAGGTCGCTGCCAGCTGCGTGCGCGTACCCGTGATGCTTGGCCTTGGCATGGCGCTGAACATCGCCTTCGACCGCCCGATCAATGAACGCGACGCGCGTGAGGCACTACGAAAGGCGCCGGGGATCAGCTTGCTCGATCGGCGCGATGATGGCGGCTATGCGAGCCCGGCCGAGATCGTGGGCGAAGACATGGCCTATGTCTCCCGCATCCGTCGCGATGCGACGCTGCCGAATGGGCTTTCGCTTTGGGCGGTGGGCGATGATGTGCGGCTTGGGGCGGCGCTGAATGCGGCGCGGCTGGCGGAGGCGGTGTTGAAGGGCTGAAGGCGCCATTTGAGAACAAAAGAAGAATTTCCTTGACAAAATAGGAATAATATACCATAAAGCTGGGCCCAGCCAAGGTCCCGCCCATGCCCCCATCCACCCCCTCCACCGCAGCAGAGATCAAGGCAAGCGCTACGGACAGGCGGCGCATCATGCTTGAATTGCTGCATATCATGCGTCTGCCCTTGCGTATTCTGTTGACTGGCGCCGCAGTGGTGGGGGTGCTCGGCGGGGCGGTGGCGCTTGGCCTGCCGGGGCCAGAGGCGCTATTCGCTGCCTTCGCCGCCCCCGGCGCCACTGGTCTGCCAGCCCTGATTGGTATGATGATTTTCCTTGTCGGCATCGGCTTTGCCGCTTTCCTGTGGTGGCTCGCGGCGCGCAGCTTCGCCCTGGTGGCCAATCCCGCCATCGGGCCGGAACGCTTGGCCGGCCTGCGTGACCTGCCGCTTGCTTTGCCAGAAGGCACGGTGCGCGCCCTGCTTGCGCTGATTGTCGGCGTGATCGGCCTGCCGCTATTGCTGTTTTCCAAGACGCTTGGCCTCACGGATGCCATTGCCGGCTATGTGAATGGCATCGTCACGGGCGTTTTCGGCTTTTATTTCGGCACCCGCAGCACGGGGGCGGATGCGCAAATCGCGCGCCGCGCCACGGAACAATTGGCCGAACGTGAACGCGCCTCGGGGGCGCTGGCGGCTGAGGCGGAAGCCTTGCGGCAAAAGGCAGAAAGTGCGGCGCGCGATGCCGCGCTGCCTGGCCGGATTGAAGCGACCAAGGGCAGCCTGGCGCGGCATATCGAAGTGGCGGGGCTTGTTTTGGATGAATTCGGCCCGCTTTTGCCGAAAGGGGTGATTCCGGAAGGCACGCAAGCGGCGCTGGACCGCGCGCGCCGCGCCGCCACTGCTTTGGATGGGCTGCAAAGCGGCCCGGAGGCTGAGGGCAAGCTGAAAACCGCTACCGATGCCCTGGCGGGCTTGATCGGCGCGCAACCGCTGGCGCCCCTACTGCGCGCCGCGGCTTCCCTGCTGCCAGCCGGCACGGCGCTTGGCCCCATTGGCGCCATTGCCGCCGTGATCGGGCTTGGCTGGCATTTTGGCGCGGCGGAATATCAGCGCTGGCGGGCGCGCGTGCTGTCAGCACCCTTCGCGCCGCAGCTTTTTGATGCGGGGTTGATCACGCCAAGCTCGGCAGAACTGCGGATGGAAGCCTGCCCGATCTTCGCGCACGCCTTTAAGGATCTGAATGCGCGCCCTGGGTTTTTCGCTGATTTGCTCGCGCTGATTAGCCATGATGATGCTGGGCTGCGGCTCTGGGCCGAATATGGCGCCGATGCCGCGCGCTTTCCGGGCGGCCAGGCGGAACTTGAAGCGGGCTTGCAGGAATTCCGCGCGGCCTTGCTGGCTGATCTTGCCGCACGCGATGCCACACCCGAGAAAATCGCTGGCGCACTCGCGCCACTGGCGCCAAGCCTTAGCGCTCTGCCAAGTGTGGACCAGGTGAACCGGCTGATGGACGCCGCCGGCAAGGCGGGCCAGGACCAGCCCGAAGCACGCGCTGCCTTTGAAGCGCTGGTCATGCTAACCGGGCATTTGCGAGATAGAAAGCTTGACCCGGTAAAACTGATGGCGGAGGTGATGCCATGATCCGCCTGATCGCCATGATGCTTTTCGTGCTTGCGGCCTGCAGCGTGCTTGATGCGCCGGTGGCGCAACTTGAACGCTGGCAGAAGCAGCGCGCAGCGGGTGCGATGGCTGCCATTGCCGATGAACCCGTGGTGCCTGATTGCGCGCCCGGACGGGGAGAGCCCTGTCAGCGCCTGCATCTGATGCGCGCCGAAGCCTGCCTTGCGGTGGCCTTCGCGGATCGCGCCCCGGCTGCTGCCTGCCCTGGTGCCAGCGCGCGCGAAGCGGGTTTGCTTGCCTGCGCCGCCAGCGCAGCCCAGGCGGCGGAACAGGCCGCGGGAGAAGTGCTGCTGCCCGCGCGAAAACTCCGCACCCAGGCGCGGCTTTGTGCTATTGAAAATCTT
>JAPLOJ010000356.1:0-12282 GCA_026400795.1 Alphaproteobacteria bacterium | reverse complement strand
GGCCGCGCCGCTGACTGATGCAGAAGGCGCCTTGCTGCGAGGCCGTGCCGCGCTTTCCGCCGCGCGCCCTTCGGCGGGGTCTGAGGCCGCACGCTGCGCCTCGGTGCGGGAGGCTTTTGGCGAAGCGCAGCGTGGGCTGGCGCTGAAGCCCGATGATCCGGCGCTGCAGCGCCTGGCCGATGATGTCGCTTTGCGTGCCGTTCGCATCACCGATTGTCGTGTTTGAAACAAGGAGGATTTGTCATGGCACTCGCCCGAGAACTCAGCCTCCGCCTGCCGCTCCAACGCGGCGATGATGTGCGCGCCGTGCAACAGGCGCTGATCCGCGCCGGCATGCTGGCGGGCAGCGCCGATGGTATCTTCGGCCCCTCCACGCATCGCGCCGTGCTGGATTTCCAGCGCCGCATGCAGGCGCGCCATCCGGGCTTTACCGCTGATGGCATTATCGGCCGGCAATGCTGGAGCGCGCTTTTCCCCGATGCCGCGCCGCATCCAATCACCGGCGCCGCAACGCCCGAAGCCGGGCTTGCTGCTGCGCCGCATTGGCGCGCCATGCTGCACCCCTATGTGCAGCGCCTGATGGCGGGCAGCGCGCCGCCGGTGGGGCGGGGGGAGCGTCGCTGGCGCCTCAGCCCCGAAGGGCTTCGCGTGGAGGGTTTTGTCGCCCCGCCGCGTAGCCCTGGCTTGCCCGAGACCGCTACGCGCTGCTGGCGCGATTTTCGCGCTGCTTTTGAAACCTGCGCCGCTGCTTACGGCGTGCCGGTGGAATTGCTGATTGCGACTGCGTGTACGGAATCCGGGGGACGGGCCGGGGCGATCCGTGAAGAACCGGGTTTCATCAGCGATGCTGTAACGCCGCATCGTGTTTCGCCTGGCTTGATGCAAACGCTGATCGCCACGGCGCGCGAGGTTTTAGGCGATAGCAGTATTGATCGCACGCGCCTGCTTGACCCCGCCACCTCCATCCGCGCCGGGGCGGCGATGATCCGCGCGCAAGCAATCCGGCGCAGACTACCCACCCATTTCGACCCGCCTTTGGTGGCGATTGCTTATAATGCCGGGTCGCTCCGCGCGCGCGCCGATGGCGCGGCCGATCCTTGGGGCATGGTACAGACCCTGCGCGGCGGGTATGCGCATGCCGATGCCTTCGTGGCCTTCTTCAATGATTGCTTCGCGGTGTTTGCTGATGGTGATGCGCCTTCGGCGCTGACGCCGAGTTTTTGGGTGTTGTTAAGCGATTAGAGCAGTTTCCGCTTACATGCGTTCATGGAAACCGCTCTACTTTTTTTGCTTGGTTGCGTTTTCCGGAGAGCCAAGTGATTCCACTTGGCTTGAAAACGCTCCAGGCTCTCTTCCCCCTTTGGCGTGACGCCAACACGCTCTGCACAGTCAGGGCACCGCCAGCCCAGAATGACGCCCCCCTTTCGCCTTGTTCCCCCCATAAGCCCATGCGATTGTAAATGATCATGTTTTCATCAAGGAGACGTTTTCCGTGCCGACGCCATCCGCCCTGCCTGCCGCTCTGGCGCGCGGCGCAGCGTTCTTTGGCCTCTGGCTGGTGCTGACCGGCGCGGAACCCCTCGGCTTGCCCTTTGGCCTAATCGCAACGCTTTGTGCCACCCACGCCAGCATGCGGCTTTTGCCGCCAGTCCCTGGCACATTTGTACCAAGCGCTTTGCCCCGCTTGGCGCTGACCATGCTGCGCCAAAGCTTCAGCGCGGGCTGGGATGTGGCCTTGCGCGCCTTTGCCAACCCACCGCGCCTCGCTCCCGGCGTGATCGAGGTCCCGCTCGCCATCCCGCCCGGCCCTTCACGCGATGCCTTTCGCGCGCTGGCAAGCCTCGCCCCCGGCTCCCTGCCGCTTGAGGATCTGCCCGATGGCAGGCTCCGGCTGCATGCGCTTGATGTCGCCATGCCGCTTGAAAGGGACATCGCTGAAATCGAAGCCGCTTTTGCCAGTGGCACAAGGGCCGACAAGCATGGCTGAACTGCTGACAGGCACCGCCGCGCTGATCATGCTGAGCGCCCTGGTCGGGCTGGCACGCGTGCTGCGCGGGCCCACACGCGCTGACCGGCTGCTCGCCGCGCAATTGCTGAGCACGGCGGGGATTGGCGCGCTGTTGCTGCTCGCCGCCGCCGGCGCACCGGCCTTGATTGATGTCGCGCTGGTGCTTGCCCTGGTCGGTGCCTTTGCCTCGGTCGCCTTTGTCATGGCGTCGCGACTGATTGAACGGCGATGAGCATCCTGATCTCGCTCTTTGCTGCCGCCTGCGTGCTGGCGGGTGCGTTTTTCTTCATTGCCGGCACGCTTGGGCTGCTGCGCTTCGGGGATACGCTCAGCCGTGTGCATGCGCTGACCAAGGCGGATAATCTTGGCCTTGGGCTGATTGTGCTTGGGTTGTTGCCGCTCGCCGATAGCCTGGCCGATGCACTCAAGCTTGTTCTTATCTGGGCGCTTGTTCTGCTTGGCGGCACAACGGCAGCGCAGCTTGTCGCCAGCGCTGTGCGCCGAGACCAAAGGCCGCCGGAATGACCGGTTGGATGCTCGATCTGCCACTGGCGCTTGGCCTGTTCGGCGCGGGGGCGGCCACGCTTGCCGCGCGGTCGCTTTTTGGTGCCGTTCTCGGCTTCATCTCCACCGGCCTGATCGCGACCCTCGTTTGGGTGCGGCTTGAAGCGCCCGATGTCGCCTTGACCGAGGCGGTGATCGGCGCGGCGGCCACTTCGGTCATCATCCTTTATGTCGCAAGCCGTATTGGCGGCGGGGCAGCGGCGCCGGCGCCACCACATATCGCGCTGCGCATTCTAGCAGCCATCCTCTCAGCGCTATTGGCTGTGCTTTTGGCGTTGGCGCTGCTCGCCTTGCCAGAACAGGCGCCCAGCCTTGCAGGACCGGTGCTGGAGAGAATCGCGCCAACAGGCCTTGGCAATCCGGTGACCGCAGTGCTGATGGCGCATCGCGCGATTGATACGCTGCTTGAATCCGCCGTGCTGGTCTTCGCTGTATTCGCGATCTGGTCCATGGCGCCCGATCGGCGCTGGGGCCGCGCGCCGGGGCCGGCTTTTGTGGCCGAACCGCATGGGCCACTCGCCTTCCTCGCCCGGGTGCTGCCGCCGATTGGGATTGTCATTGGCATCTATATCGCCTGGGTTGGTGCTGATGCGCCGGGCGGCAAATTCCAGGGGGGCGCGGTGCTGGCCGCCATGTGGGTGCTGCCCTGGATTGCCGGGCTAATCGCACCGCCAAGCATCAGCGATATGCGGCTGCGCCTTGCCATCGCCGCCGGGCCACTGGTCTTCCTGATGGTCGGGCTGGCAGGTTTCGTCTGGGCAGAGGGCTTCCTGGCTTATCCGCCGGGTTTCGCAAAGCTGTTGATCCTGCTGATCGAAACAGCGATGACGCTTTCCGTCGCCGTGGCAATGGCCTGCATGATTGCTGGCCCGCCCGAACGTCGCCCGCAGCCATGAACGCAATCGCTCCCTTTGCGCTGGCCGCCGCGGGTCTGATCGGGCTTGGGCTTTATGGGATGCTGGCGCAGTCATCCGTGCTGCGGAAGGTGATCGCCTTCAACCTGCTGGGCATTGGCGTATTTCTGGTTTTTGGCGTGGTGGCGCGGCGCGGCGCGGCAGCCGGCCTGCCGGCTGATCCGGTGCCGCAGGCAATGGTCATCACCGGCCTTGTGGTTGCCTTCGCCGCCACCGCGCTTGCCCTTGTGCTGACGCTTCGTCTGCACCAGTCAACCGGCGCGGTCACGCTGGCGGAAGACCCAGAAGCCAGCACGCCACCCTCCAAGCATGGGGCGAGCGCAGAATGATCGGCACGCCGGGCGGGTCGCTTTTGGTGCTGGCCATCGCGCTGCCGCTTGGCGCGACGCTGATCGCCTTTGTGCTTGGTGGCCAGGCGGCGGCGCGGATTGCGCGCGCATCTCTCTGGCTATGGCTCGCGCTTGCGGTGGCGATTGCGGCGATGCTCATCGCGCGGGGTGAACCACTCACCTATCTGCTGGGCGGTTTTACGCCGCCGCTTGGCATTGCATTGGCGGCTGATGGGTTGGCTTCCGCGATGCTGCTGGCCTCGGCCATTGTGCTGGTGGCCACTGGGCTTTTTGGCAGCGTCGCCTATCCGGCGCCATCCTGGGAAAAGGGCGGGCGCGCTGCCTTCGCCTATTGGTGTCTGCTGCCCGCATTAGCGGCCTCCCTCGCCGTTGCCTTTTTGGCGCGCGATCTGTTCAGCCTTTTTGTGGCGCTGGAGATGCTGACCTTCACCGCGCTGGCGCTTGCCTGCCTTGATGGGCGGCCTTCGCAATTCAAGGCAGAGCTTCGCTATCTGCTTTTCGCGCTGCTTGGTTCGGTTCTTTATTTGCTTGGCTGCGCTTTGCTCTATGGCGCCTATGGCACGCTTGATATCGGCTTGCTTGCGGGCAATACGCGCGCCGATGCGCCAACACGCTTGGCTGGCGCGCTGATGACGGTTGGGCTGCTGGCCAAGATGGCCGTGTTTCCGCTGCATCTTTGGCTGCCGCCGGCGCATGCCGGGGCGCCGCCGGCAGGTTCAGCCTTGCTATCGGGGCTTGTCGTCAAGGGCGCCTTTGTCTTGCTGGTGCGGCTTTGGTTCTGGGTGCTGCCTGGCCCGCCCGTGGCAGGGGCAGAATTGCTCGCGGCCCTTGGTGCGGCGGCGATCCTGGTGGGCAGCATTGTCGCGCTCCGGCAGGAAAAGCTGAAGGCGCTGATCGCTTATTCCACAGTCGCGCAGATTGGCTATCTGTTCCTGATGTTCCCGCTGCTGATGGCGGGTGATCCTGATGCGGCAACGCGCGCCTGGATGGGGGGGATGGTGCAGGCTGTGTCCCACGCGCTGGCCAAGGCAGCGATGTTCCTTGCTGCCGGACTGATTGTGCAATCCATGGGCGAGGACAGGGTCGCGGGGCTTGGTGGCGCGGCGCGGGCCGCGCCTTTGGCCGTGTTGGCGATTGGGATTGGTGGGCTTTCCCTGATGGGCGTGCCGCCAAGTGGCGGCTTCACCGCAAAATGGATGCTGCTGCGCGCTTCGGTGGATACCGGGCAATGGTGGTGGTCGCTGGTCATTCTGGCGGGCGGGCTGCTGACCGGTGGTTATGTCTATCGCCTGATTGCAGCAGCCCTGGCGCCAGCGGCGCCAGGTGTTGCCCCGCGCCCCGTGCCGCGTGTGCAGGAAGGCGCGGTGCTGGTGCTGGTGCTGGCGCTGCTATCCATGCTGCTTGGGCTGCTGCCGCTTTCGATGCTTGGCTTGGCGCAGATCGGCCAGCCGGTGATCGCACCATGAATTTGCTGCTGCCGCTTGTCCCGTTGCTGCCGGCGCTGATGCTGCTGGCGCTTGTTTGGCCAGTGACGCGGGGGCGCGTGATGGGCGCGCTTTGGCTGGCACCCTTGCCCGCGCTGCTGATCGCTCCCTTTGCCATGGGCACATCCCTGGTGCTTTATCCGGGCGGGCTCAGGTTTACCTTGCTGCTTGATGCGCCGGGGGCGTTGCTGCTCGGCGGTGCCGCGCTGCTTTGGAGTGCCGCCGGCCTTTTCGCTCGGGCGCAGATGGGCAAGGGGCCAGCAGCAAAGCGCTTTGCTGCATGGTGGCTGCTGACGCAGTCGGGCTGCCTTGGTGTTTTCATCGCGGGCGATCTGTTGAGCTTTTATCTGGCTTTTGCGGTGGTGAGCCTGGCCGCCTTCGGCCTTGTTGCGCATGACGGCACGCCAAAGGCGCGGCAGGCGGGCGGGCTTTATTTGTTGCTAGCAGTGCTGGGAGAGATCGCGCTGCTGCTGGCCTTTGCCCTGCTGCATGGGCGCGCGGGCACGGAGAGCATCGCGATTGCCGATGTGGCGCCGGTACTCCGCACCACGCCAGGCGGGCCGGTGATTGCGGCGCTGCTGATACTCGGCTTTGGGCTCAAGATGGGTTTGATGCCTTTGCATGTCTGGCTGCCGGTCGCGCATCCGGCCGCGCCAGCGCCGGGTTCCGCGGTGCTGAGCGGCGCCATCATCAAGGCTGGCGTGATTGGGCTCATTCGCTTTTTGCCCTTTGATGGTGCGCCGGTGGCCGATGGCGCGCTGCTCGCAGCGCTTGGTTTTGCGACAGCCTATTGGGGTGTGGCGATGGGGCTGACGCAGCGCAACCCGAAGACCATCCTGGCGTATTCCAGTGTCAGTCAGATGGGCGTGGTGGCGGCGACGCTCGGCATGGGGCTTTTCCTTGGGCTTGCGGAAACGCCGATCCATGCTGCGTTTTATGCGCTGCATCACATGCTGGCGAAGGGAGCGCTGTTTCTGGGAGTTGGTCTTGCGCTGGCAAGTGGTCCTACAGGGCGGGCTTTGGTGCTGCCTTTGGCGCTGTTGTTGGCGCTTGGGTTTGGTGGGTTGCCGCCAACCGGCGGGGCGCTGGCCAAGGCCGCGGTGAAGCCGGAACTCGGCGAGGGCCTTGCCGCGGCGGCGGCGATGCTTTCCGCCTTCGGGTCAACCGCGCTGATGCTGCATTTTGTGCAAAGGCTGCGCGCGGCGATGTTGGTGGCGCCCGGCGCCACGCCAAGCTGGGGCCTTGGTGGCCCATGGCTGCTGCTGGGCGCAGCGGCGCTATTTCTGCCCTGGGCGCTGTATGACGCGGTGACCGGCAAGGCGCCTGAGGTCATTTGGAGCATTTCGACCATCGCGCCGGTTTTGGCCGGGGCGGGTTTCGCGCTGTTTTGGAACCGCATCTTCCCGCGCGTTCCGGAAGTGCCGGCCGGCGATGTTTTGGTGTTTGCTGAACGCGGTTCCCCCTGGCGTGATGCGGCGGCGCGCGCGGTTGTGGGGCTGGAACACGCAACGCGCCCCTGGCCGGTGGCGGGCATTGCGCTGATGCTGCTGATCCTGGCGTTTTATGGGCTGATTGGCCTCAGAGGCTGAGCGGGGTGAGCTTTTTGGCCCCTCACTCTTGGCGACTTGCGCATAGCGGGAGCGTTGGAACCCCCGGGCTACTTTCGCGCAGGCCAAGCGAGCACCAGCCCGCCTGCGGCAATCAACAAACACCCCGCCAAAGCCCAAAGCCCTGGCCAGCGGTCAAACATCGCCGCATCCAAGGCAAGTGCGAAGGCAATACGCGCATAGTGCCAGGGGGCGAGGGCCGAGACCTCTGCCCGGCGCACCGCGCCGGCCAGAAAAAGCAAAGCTGCGGTCTGCAAAAAAGTGTAGATCAGAACCAGGCCCCAGGTGAGCAAATCCGGGCTGCGCCACAGCACCAGCATGGCCGGCGCAAGCATCAAAACGCCCATCAGCGCGCCTTGCGTGGTGATGTCTTCCGCGCTCGCCACATCGCGAATGCGCCGCGCCATGACCTGATAGGTGGCGTAGGACAGTGCGGAGGCGACAGGGATCGCCGCATACCAGGTGAAAAGCTCGCCGCCCGGGCGCACCACCACCAGCATGCCGGCAAAGCCGAGGAGCACGGCGATCCAGCGCCGGGCGGAGACTTTCTCCTTCAGCCATAGGGCACCAAGGGCGGCGAGGATGACGGGTGCGGTGAAACCAAGTGCGGCGGCTTCCGTAATCGGCACCAGCCAATAACCGATCACGCCAAGTGTTGTTGAGAAGATCAGCATCGCCCCCGTCATGCGCTGCGCCCAGGGCCGCGCGGGTGCCGCGATACGCTTGATGGTCGCCAAGGATGCGGGCTTCACCATGGTCAGCGCCATCACGGAAGCGAGCACCAGCGCTGACCGCAGAAAGGT
The DNA here is from genome assembly GCA_026400795.1 of Alphaproteobacteria bacterium. Lineage (GTDB taxonomy): Bacteria > Pseudomonadota > Alphaproteobacteria > Acetobacterales > Acetobacteraceae > Neoroseomonas. Next base: position 4,552 of record JAPLOJ010000356.1, on the reverse strand, counting down.
GATTTCAAACGGGTGCAGGCTTTCCGCCAAAACCTTCGCCAATGCGTAGCCAAGGGCATAGAGCGCCGTACTCGCCAAAGTGAATAATACCGCGATGGCGTAGGGCGACATTGTTTATCGTTCGTCCGGGTAATCGCGGCCGGGGCGGGCTTTATAGGTCGGCATGGACCAGCCGCGCAGGATGGCGGCGCCGCGCAGTGCAAAGCCGGCGAAGGCACCGATTGGGAGTGCGATGTCGCGCGGCAGGCCGGCCTGTATCAGCGCAACGAAAATGGCGGCGCCGAAGGCTGCGGCGGTGGCGTAGATTTCGCGGCGCAGGATGAGCGGTAGTTCGGCGCAGATGATATCGCGCAATATGCCGCCGAAGGTTGCCGTGATGGTGCCCATAAGTATCGCGACCCAGGGGTCCGCGCCCCAGCGGAGTGCGGCTTCGGTGCCAAGCACGGCAAACAGGCCAAGCCCGACCGCATCAGCCCAAAGCAATGCCACGAAGCGCCGTTCCACCAAATGCGCCGTGAAGAAAACGAGTAAGGCGACACCTGATGCCAGCAGCACCATGCCCGGCGCTTTGAGCCAAAAGACGGGTGCGCCCAGAATCAAATCTCGCATGGTGCCGCCACCAAACGCCGTGACGCAGGCAATCAGGATGAACCCCACCGGATCAAGTTGCTTGCGGGACGCGCTCAGCGCCCCCGAAGCCGCGACGACCGCAACCGCTATCCAGGCGGATAAGGCGACCCCTTCATCAAAGGCGCTCATGCTAAGTTTAGGGTTCCAAGGGCCTCGCGGCCCTTGGCGGGTGGGTTCGGGAGGGCAGAGCCCTCCCGTTTTTTATGTTTTTCATTCAGCAGCAACGGCGCGTGCTTTCGTCGCTTTGCTGCTGGCCCGGGCGCCGCCCGCGCAAAGCAACGAAAGCCCCAGCAGCACCGCCACCACTGGCAGCACCAGGATCGGGTAGCCCATATCAATCAGAAAGCCGAGCGGCACGGGCGTAATGGCGCCGCCGAGTGGCAGGCCAGAGGAGACAAAGCCGAACACTTTCCCAATCTGCCCCGGCGGGCAGGCATCTTTCAGCATGACATCGCGCGGGGTGCGCGATGCCCCCATGGCGAGGCCAGCGAGCAGCCCGATCCCAGGCAGGGCAATTTCCGGCAGCGCCACCAGCCCCAGCACCAGGAACATCGCCATGGCGAAAAGGGTCAGGATGGTCATGAAGGCCATCAGCCCGCCGCCCTTTGCGCGGTCCACGAACCAGCCGCCGATCAGCGTGCCGCCTGTCGCCCCCGCCATATAGCCCGTCAGCACCATGGAGGCTGTGGCGATGGGTGTCGCCCAAAGCTTACCCAAAACGGTGATGACAAAGGCCTGAATGCCCGACCCCGCCGCGGCGGAGAGCAGGAAGAAGGTGAAGAACAGCAGCATGGGGCGGGAAAGCAGCAATTCGCGGCCGGAGGGCCCGGCCTCATCGGCGGTTTTGGGCTTGGCCTGGTCCTTCAGGATACGGCTTTGCAGCAGGATCGCGCCCACCACAGGCACGCCGAGCAGCCCGACCAGCAAAAGCGCTTCCCGCCAGCCCATGACTGTCATCAGCAGGGCGATGATGGGCGGTGCCAGGGCAAAGCCCAGATTGCCGGTGAAGGTATGCATGGCAAAAGCGCGACCCATGCGTTCCTGCCGGATACTGCCGGCTAGGATGGCGTAATCCGCCGGGTGGATCACACTATTGCCAACGCCCGAGAGGATCGCGAGCAACCAAAGCGCCCAAACCCCCGGTGCGAAAGCCATGCCGGAGATGGCGAGTGCCATGATCAGCGTGCCACCCACCAGGAAGGGCCTGGCGCCGTAGCGGTCCACCGCGAAGCCTACCGGGGTTTGCAGCAGGGCCGTGGTGCCGCTCATCAGTGCTACGGTCAGGCCCAATTCGGCATAGGAAACGCCGAATTCCTCTCGCCAGACCAAAAACAGCGGCGGTAGGCAGAGCATGTAGAAATGGGACAGGAAATGCCCGGTGCCGATCAGGGCGATGATTCGGGCATCCTGGCCGGCCCCTGGGGCTTCGGTAGTTGCAGCGCTCATGAGCCCTGGGGCCCCTGTCAGATTGGGGTTTGAAACTGCGCCTGCATGACTAATTCGTCAATCTTTTGCGGCCAATATGGAAAGTGTCTGTCTGATTTGACGCTATGGCACGCGACACTTAAAAAGGCAGAGAAGAAGTTCGCCGGCGCGGTCTCCGCGCGGAGTCGAATCGTTGGAGTTGGGTTGATGGCAAGGATAAAAGATGCTCGGGAAGCGGCCATGGTTGGCCGCCGTTCCGATGGCACGCTGACGCGCCGGCCTTTGTCGCCGCATTTGCAGGTCTATGACATGACGCAAATGACGAGCCTGCTGTCCATTCTGCACCGCATTACCGGTGTGGCTTGGTCCGTTGGGCTGGTGCTGCTGGTCTGGTGGCTGGTCGCGGCCGGTACGGGGCAGAGCGCTTTCGCCACCGCGCAATGGGTCTTTGGGTCCTTCCTGGGCTGGGTAGTGCTGTTCGGGCTGACCGTTGCGGCCTGGTATCACACACTGGCCGGCATTCGTCATTTGTTCTGGGATGCGGGCCACGGCTTTGCCATGGATGCCGCTTATCGTTCCGGGCGCTTGGTGGTGATCGGCACGGCGGTGCTGACCATTCTCACCTGGCTGCTGATTTTGGTCTGAGGAGGCATCATCATGGCTGAAGACAGCGCCTCAATCCGTTCGCTTCGCAGCCCGCTTGGGCGCGCGCGCGGCATGGGCTCCGCCAAGGGGGGAACGCGGCATTGGTGGATGCAGCGCGTGACATCCATCGCGTTGCTGCCGCTTTCGATCTGGCTGATCTTTTCCCTGACGCGCTTGATGGGCGCCGACTACGTGGTTGTATTGGAATGGATCGGTAATACCTTCAATGCGGTCCTGCTGCTGGCTTTCTTGACCGCGGCGTTCCACCACGCGGCAGCCGGGCTGCAAGTGGTGATCGAGGATTACGTGCGTGATGAGTTGAAGCGCTTTGCCGCGATTTGCGCGGTGAATGGGCTTGCCGTGCTATTGTGGCTCGCCGCAAGTCTGAGTGTTTTGCGCATCGCGCTTTGAGTTTTGGTTGAGGAATAATGCGGGTTCGGGGCTTATTCCCCGCCGCTTGGCAGGATGAGATGAAGCAATGAATGCGATCAGCAAGCCTTCCAATGGCGCCTATCGGATTGTGGACCATACCTATGATGTGGTGGTGGTGGGCGCTGGTGGCGCCGGGCTGCGCGCCACGTTTGGCATGGGGGCGGCGGGGCTGAAGACCGCCTGCATCACCAAGGTCTTCCCGACACGTAGCCACACGGTCGCGGCCCAAGGCGGCATTGGTGCTGCGCTCGGCAATATGGGCGAAGATGATTGGCGCTGGCACATGTATGACACCGTTAAGGGGTCCGACTGGCTGGGCGACCAAGACGCCATTGAATATATGTGCCGCGAAGCCATCCCAGCTGTGATTGAGCTTGAACATTACGGCGTGCCCTTCAGCCGCACCGAAGATGGCCGCATCTATCAGCGCCCCTTTGGCGGGCATATGCAGGATTACGGCAAGACCCCCGCGATGCGCGCCTGCGCCGCTGCTGACCGCACGGGGCACGCCATTCTGCACACGCTCTACCAGCAATCCTTGAAGCATGGCTGCGAGTTCTTTGTTGAATATATCGCGCTTGACCTGATCATGGATGATGAAGGCGTGTGCCGTGGCGTGACTGCTTGGTGCCTGGAAGATGGCTCCATCCATCGCTTCCGCGCGCAAAGCGTGGTGCTGGCAACTGGCGGTTATGGCCGCGCCTATTTCTCCTGCACTTCGGCCCATACCTGCACGGGCGATGGTGGCGGGATGGTGCTGCGCGCGGGCCTGCCGCTGCAGGATCAGGAATTCGTGCAATTCCACCCGACCGGGATTTACGGCGCGGGCTGCCTGATCACGGAAGGTGCCCGCGGTGAAGGTGGCTATCTGACCAATTCAGAAGGCGAGCGTTTCATGGAACGCTATGCGCCGACGGCCAAGGATTTGGCGAGCCGCGACGTGGTTTCTCGTGCCATGTCCATGGAAATCCGCGAAGGCCGTGGTGTGGGGCCGGAGCGCGATCACATCCATCTGCATCTGGAACATCTGGGCGCGGCCATTCTGCATGAACGCCTGCCGGGTATTTCTGAAACGGCCAAGATTTTCTCGGGCGTGGATGTGACGAAGGAGCCGATCCCCATCCTGCCGACCGTGCATTACAATATGGGCGGCATTCCCACGAATATTCACACCGAAGTGCTGAACCCAACCGCGAAGGACCAGGACCGCGTGGTCCAGGGCCTAATGGCGGTGGGGGAAGCGGCTTGCGTTTCCGTCCATGGCGCCAATCGCCTTGGCACGAATTCACTGCTTGACCTGGTGGTGTTTGGCCGCGCCGCAGCGCATCGCGCGGCGGAAACCATCAAGCCTGGCGCTTCCCAGCCGCCGCTGCCGTCCAAGGCGGGTGAGTCCAGCCTGGATCGCTTTGATCGCGTGCGC
>JAPLOJ010000079.1 GCA_026400795.1 Alphaproteobacteria bacterium | reverse complement strand
TCCAGCACATCCTGCTGCGCATGGCTGCCGCCCATGCGATGCATCACGCCAATTGCTGGGCGCATCATGGTAACTGCGCGGGCATGATCACCGCGCCCATGCGCCAGCACAGCCTCACACACCGGCAGCGCCGCATCACGCAGAATGGGCGCGAGTGTTCCGCCAGCAGCGATGGCATCACGTATCCCATCCAATAGCCGCGCGGCTGCCTGGAAGCGCCCGGCGGCTGTCAACGCCATCATCCAATGCGGCAGCGTAAAGGCAGAAAGGCAATCGCCAATCCGCGCTTCCGCCTTATCTGCCAATTCTTCCCAGCGCGCACCAATATTCACGCCCTGGCGCTGCAAGCGAAACAGCATGGAAGCGGCATTCTGCACATCAATATATAAATCAGGCGCCGCTTCCGTCAGCGTGCTTTTCAGATTGCGAAATCCGGTATCGTAAAGCGTCAGTACGTCTTCCGATTCCGCGCGTTCCAAATGATACATGGCGCGGTGCCACCACAAATGATGCGCCAGGTTGGAAGCGCCTTCCCAATGCTTTTCAAGCCCCGCGAGCCAGGCAATGCCTTCACCTCGTCGGCCCTGCATTTCCATCACATGCGCCACCGCATGCGCGGCCCATAAATCGCCAGGGTCAAGATCAATCGCCGCGCGCCCGCTTTCTTCTGCCACTTGGTAATTGCCGCATTCCTCATGCGCGAAGCAGCGACAGGCCAGAATGCTGCCATAGGCAGGCAGCGCCGCTGTCCAGCGCGGATAAACGCCATCCACGACGCGTTGCATGGTGCCAACACGCCCCAGCCAAAAGGCGTTGAAGTGATGCAGACGAAACGCCAGGATATCATGCGGGTGATCGTGCAAAATCGCCTCCCACCCCGCCAGAGCCTTGTCCAAATCCCCCGCTGCCCAAGCGGTGACGGCGGCGGCATGGGCCGCTTCCCGCGCGCTGGCCTTGGCGGCAAGGCGGGTTGCGGTTGCGGCCGCTTCGCGCGCGGCGGGCAGCAGCGATGCCTTATAGCCAAGCAAGGTGAGCGCTGATTGCAACACCCGCGCCATCGGCATGTCACCATCCGCTTCCAGCAGCGCCTTCATCCGTACGGGCGTATCGGCGCGATACTTCAGATAGCCCGTCACCACATGATCATAAGCGCGCGTTGCGGCATCCGATGCGCTGGTGATGGCAAGGCCGTGCTGGTCCTGGGGCATGGAGAGGCTCCGACATTCAAGCCCGAAGCTTGCCAGCCTTGGCCAAGCCGTGTCGAGTATCAGCACCAACACGACGGAGCGATAAATGTCCGAAGACACCCCCGAAGCCCGCCTGGCAGCACTTGGCCTGGTGTTGCCGCCGGCGCCGAAGCCGCTTGGCACCTATGTGCCCTTCCGGCGCGATGGGAACATTATCTATCTCTCGGGCCAGGGGCCGCGCGATGCGGAAGGCAAACCGATCAGCGGCAAGGTGCCAACCGAAGTCAGCATTGATGAAGCCTATCAGCTCGCGCGCCGGGTTGGGCTTTCCTTGCTTTCAGTGGCGGCTTCCGCTGCCGGCGGGCTTTCTCGGCTGCGTGCGCTCAAGGTGCTTGGCATGGTCAATGCGGTACCGGAATTTCGCGAGCATCCGCGCATCATCAATGGCTGTTCGGATCTGTTCGTCGCGGTGCTGGGTGATAATGGCCAGCATGCGCGCTCTGCCGTTGGCTTTGGCAGCCTGCCCAATCAAATCCCGGTGGAGATCGAGGCGATTTTCCGCGTGCTCGACTGAAACCGGTCAAACCTTGGTGCCGGTACTGCCGAAACCGCCCGCCCCGCGCGCGGATTCTGGCAGTTCGGTCACTTCGCGCCAAACGCCGCGCGTCACCGGCGCCAGCACGGCCTGGGCAATGCGCATGCCGCGTTCCACGGTGAAGGGCTCATTCCCCGCATTCATCAGAATCACGCCCAATTCGCCGCGATAATCCTCATCTATCGTGCCGGGGCTATTGGGCAGTGTGATGCCATTCTTGAGCGCGCGCTGATCGCCGCCAGCAAATCCATGCCCGCGGCACCTTCTGTCGCGTAGCTCGGTAGCGGCAAATCCGCGCCATGGGGCAGGCGTATCACTGCAATTTCCGGGGTCATGCCAAAGCCTCTGCAATGCGCGCGGCAAGCTTCGCCGCGACGTCTTCCTTCTTCATGCGCGGCCAGGCTTCCGTGCCCTTCGGCGTGATCAGCAGCACGGTATTCTCCGCGCCTCCCATCACATCGCCTGAGACATCATTCGCCACAATCCAATCGCAGCCCTTCTTGCGGCGCTTGGCGCGCGCATGTTCTTCCAGCTTTTCGGTCTCCGCCGCGAAACCCACCACCAGCTTCGGCCGGTGCGGCCCGGTGGCGGAAAGCGTCGCCAGAATATCGGGGTTGAGCGCAAGGGCGATCGGCGGCGGCACTTCCCCCGCGATCTTTTTCATTTTTTGATCGGCTGCTGCAGCACTTCGCCAATCCGCAACGGCCGCCGCGCAAATCGCGACATCGGCGGGTAGTGCTGCTTCGCACGCCGCCAGCATATCGCGCGCCGATTCCACACGCCGCACGGTCACACCCTTCGGGTCCGGCTGCGCCACGGGGCCGGAGACCAAAGTCACCCGCGCACCAAGCGCGGCAAGCGCTGCGGCAATGGCGTGGCCCTGCTTGCCGCTGCTGCGATTGGCAATGTAGCGCACCGGGTCTATCGGTTCATGTGTTGGCCCGCTTGTCACCAGCACATGTCGGCCTTTCAGCGGCTGCGCGGTGGGTGTCAGCGCTGCCTCAACCGTGGCCAGCAGCGCCGCCGGTTCAATCAACCGGCCCGGTCCCGATTCCGGTTCCGCCATGGCGCCCACTTCCGGCCCGGCCAGCATAATGCCGCGCGCCCGCAGCGTTGCGATATTCGCCTGCGTCGCCGGGTTTTCCCACATGGCGGGGTTCATCGCCGGTGCCACCATGATCGGCGCGCGGGTGGCCAGCAGCACGCAGGTGGCCAAATCATCCGCCAGCCCATGCGTCATCTTCGCCAACAAATCCGCCGAGGCCGGCGCCACCAGCACCAGATCGGGCAGGCGCGCCAGGCGGATATGGCCGATATCCGCTTCCGCCGCCCAAAGATCATCATGCACTGCCTGGCCGGTAATGGCGGCAAGCGCTTCCTTGGTGACAAAGCGCGCCCCGCCCGCGGTCAGGATGGCGGTAACAGAAGCCCCCGCCTTGCGCGCAAGCCGCGTGAATTCCAGCACCTTATAGGCGGCGACAGAGCCCGAGACGATCAGCAGGATTTTGCGACCAGACAGCATGGGGGCAAACCTAACCCAGAAGCCGCGTGAATGAAATCAGCCCATTCCTGGCAGCCTGGCCCCGTCGCTGCCCAAGCCAGCCCCACCCCAACCTGCCCGATGTGCCAATAATGGGTGGAGCGGTGGTGCCAGGCGATGAATTCACTTCCTGGTCCGCCATTGCTGCGCCAGCCGCGACACCGTCGGCCCTTCTGCGCCGCCTGGAAGATGCCATGCGCTGGACCATGGAAAACACCGATCTTCCGCAACCCTGCTCGGCTCCGGCCCCTTCCTGGCCTTCGCCCCGAGTGCCGAGGTACGAGAGGATGTGGCGAGAGAGCGCGACGCCTGGACCCGAATCACCCGGGAGGTAAGTATCCGCGCTGAGTGAGGCGCTTACCTTGGCGGGGCGATGATCACGCCCCAACCAGCCCGCGTTTGCGGAGCAAAGCTTCCACCTGCGGCGGCCGACCACGGAAGGCAGTGTAAAGCGCCATTGGGTCCGCCGTATCGCCGGCCTCAAAAATGCTTTTCAGCCGCGCGGCAAGGTCTGCGTCGAAGGGATTGCCCGCTTCCTCAAAAGCCTCAAACCCATCGGCATCCAGCACTTCTGCCCAAAGGTAGAAGTAATAGCCCGCCGCATAGCCATCGCCGGAAAACAAATGCCCGAAATGGATCGGACGGTGGCGCAGCGCCATGCCCTCAGGCATGCCGATCTCAGTCAGGAAGGCGGCTTCAAATTCTTCCAGCGTCAGGTCTTCCGGCGCCGCATGCCGATGCAGTGCCAAGTCAATCAAGGCGCAAGACAGATACTCCACCATCGCGAAACCCTGCCCATCATTGCGCGCGGCCAGCACGCGGGCGAGCAGCGCCTCATCCAAGGCTTCGCCGGTTTCATGATGCCGCGCATGGGTTTGCAAGGTCTCAGGCAGGCTCAGCCAATTTTCCATGACCTGGGATGGAAATTCGACAAAATCCCCAAGCACGGCAGTGCCGGATTGGGATGGGTAGCGCGCGCGGCTCATCAGCCCATGCAGCGCATGGCCGAATTCATGGAATAACGTGCGTGCCTCATCGAAGGACAGCAGCGTTGGTGTCGCGCGCGCCAGGTTATTGTTGTTGATGATGATGGGTGCGGTGCCATCGCCCAGGCCATCGGCGACGCGAAAGCTGCTCATCCAGGCGCCGGAACGCTTGCCGGGGCGGGCGTAGTTATCAAGCAGCAGAAAGCCGACATGATTGCCCGCTTCATCCAGCGCTTCAAAGGCGCGGAGATCAGCATGGTAGCGCGGAATATCGGCGCGTTCTTCGAAAGAAAGACCGAACAGGCGCCGCGCGGTGTCAAATACGGCGCGCAGCATGGCTTCCAATTCGAAATGTGGTTTCAGCGCGGCGCCATCGAAATTATGCTTCGCTTGCCGCGCGCGTTCCGCCCAATAGCGCCAATCCCAGGGCTCGATTGGTCCATGATGACCGGCGGTGCAGGCGAATGCTTCAAGCTCGGCCTTTTCAATCGCGATGCGGCGCTTGGCGGGTTCCCAACAGGCGCGGAGCAAAGCCTCGGCGGCGTCGGGAGAACCCGCCATGGTGTCGCGCAGGCGGAAGGAAGCGAAATCGGCTTCCCCCAGCAATTGCGCGCGTTCGCGCCGCAGCACCAGGATTTCGCGGATCAAAGGCGCATTCTCTCGCCCTTCTGTCAGCGCGCCACGCGCGGCAAAACCACGCCAGAGCTTTTCGCGCAAATCGTGCCGCGCTGAGAAGGTAAGAAAAGGTTCGGCGGACGACCGCGAAAGGGTGAAGACATAGCCATCAAGCCCGGCGGCAGCGGCGGCTTCCCGCGCGGCTTGGCGGGCGAAATCGGGCAGCCCATCCAGATCGGCATCGGTCAGCACCATGCGCCATTCATTCTCATCGGCCAGCACATTCTGCCCGAAGCTGGTGTGTAGCGTGGCAAGCCGCGTGGAGATTTCCGAAAGCCGCGCGCGTGCCTTGGGATCAAGCCCCGCGCCCGCGCGCGTCAGGCGCAGATAAAGCCGTTCCAGCAGGCGGCGCTGATCGGGGGCAAGGTCCAGGCTATCGCGCTGTTCATGTAGGGCAGAGACGCGGTGGAAAATCGCCGGATCAAGCGCGATTGCCATGCGATGCGCAGCGAGTTTTGGCGCGATATCGCGTTCCACCTGTTGCAATGCGTCAGTCGCGTGGCTCGCCGCCAGGTTGAAAAAGGTGGCGCCGATGCGGCTGAGCAGCCTGCCGGCGCCTTCCATTGCTTCGATGGTATTCGCAAAGCTTGGCGGGGCGGGATTGGCGCCGATTTCGGTGATTTCCGTTCGATGCGCTTCCATGGCGGCTTCGAAGGCGGGCAGGAAATGCGCGGGCTCAATGACGCCAAACGGCGGCAGGCCGAAGGGGGTGGTCCATGGGGTCAGCAGAGGGTTTTCGGTCATGGTCCAATTGTGGGGCGGCGGGCGCGCGACGTCGAGGGGCTTTCTCTATTCTCCCTTGGCTTGGCTTGCGCTAGAAACGGTCGTCCAAGGCGGAATGGCCGCGAAGAATTAAAAGCTAGGGGCGCGGTGAGCGGCCCGGCAGGGAAAGGGAGAAAATCAGCAATGATGCAACGCAGAACAGTGCTCAGCCTGGCATTGGCAGCGGGGCTTGCGCCCAATGTGGCGCGCGCCCAGGCATGGCGCCCAACACGGCCGGTGCGCCTGGTGGTGCCTTTCGCGCCCGGAGGGTCGAATGACATTGTGGGCCGTATCATCGCCGAAGCGGCGGGCAATATTTTGGGCCAGCCCGTGGTGGTAGAAAATCGCGCCGGCGCTGGCAGCGTGATTGGCGCGGAAAATGTCGCCCGCTCCCCGGCTGATGGTTATACCGTGTTGATCAATAGCGCGCATGCTTCAGTGCCGGCGCTGGTCGCACGTGTGCCTTATGATACCGTCAATGATTTCGTCGGTATCGCGGTGGCTGGGTTTTCGCCGCATGTGCTGGTGGCCAATCCGCGCACGCCGGTGACTACGGCCGCGGAACTGCTTGCACTGCTACGCGCCAATCCTGGCAAGTTCAATTTCGCCTCGGCCGGTATTGGCAGTGGCGTGCATTTGGCGGGCGAGATCTTCCGCGGCATCAGCGCCGCGCAATTTGAAATGGTGCATTATCGCGGCGGTGGGCCGGGTGTGGCCGCGCTGGTGAGTGGTGAAGCGCAATTTGGTACGCCCACCATGGCATCCTGCCTTGGCCAGGTGCGTGGTGGTGGCGTGCGCGCACTTGCCGTCGCATCAAGCCAGCGCAGCCCAGCCTTGCCGGATGTGCCCAGCGCAACCGAAGCCGGCATACCGGGCTTCATTTTTGAGGAATTCTTCCCGATGCTGGCCCCGGCCGGCACGCCGGCCCCGATTGTGGCCGCGCTGGGCGCGGCCTTCCAAACCGCCATTCAGCAAAGCGCGCCGCGGCTGAATGAATTGGCCGGCGTTGTGCCGCGCGCTGGCTATGAAACGCCCGATCAGGTGATGAATCTGGTCCGCGAAGGCGTGAAAACCTACACTGATGTGCTGCGCGCTGCGGGTGTGAAGCCGGAATAACGCCGCTTATCTTTTCAAGGCGCGCCCTGCCTTTGGGCGCGCCTTTTGTGAGGAAACAATACCATGCCCGAAGCTTTCATCTGCGCCGCCTTGCGCACCCCAATCGGTCGCTACGGCGGCAGCCTTTCTTCCGTGCGCACGGATGATCTTGGCGCGGTGCCGCTGAAGGCGCTGATGGAACGCCACACATCTGTGGATTGGGCGGCGGTTGATGATGTGATTTTCGGCTGCGCCAACCAGGCGGGCGAAGACAACCGCAATGTCGCGCGCATGGCGCTGCTGTTGGCTGGCCTGCCGCAAGCCATCCCCGGCAGCACGGTGAACCGGCTTTGTGGTTCCGGTATGGATGCGGTGGGCATCGCCGCGCGTGCCATTCGCGCGGGTGAAGCGGAATTGATGATCGCGGGCGGCGTTGAGAGCATGTCTCGCGCGCCGCATAAGCGCTACGGCACGGATTCCATGCCGGAGACTGCGGAGAATGTTGCCGCAGACTACAACATCGCGCGCGAAGATCAGGACGCCATGGCGCTCCGTTCCCAGGCGCGCGCCGCTGCGGCGCAGAAAAATGGGCGGCTTGCCAAGGAAATCGTGGCGGTGACCATACCTTCCCGGAAGGGGGAGCCCGTGGTGGTGAGTGCTGATGAACATCCGCGCGAAACCTCCATGGAAGCGCTAGGCAAATTAAAGCCGGTGGTGAAGCCTGATGGATCGGTGACCGCGGGCAATGCTTCGGGTGTGAATGACGGCGCCTGCGCGCTGATCATCGCGAGTGAAGCCGCGGCCAAGCGCCATGGCTTGACGCCGCTCGCGCGGTTTGCCGGTGTGGCGACGGCGGGTTGCGCGCCGCGCGTGATGGGGATTGGCCCAGTGCCGGCCACACAAAAGCTGTTCGCGCGGCTTGGCCTCACGCAAGACCAGATGGATGTGATTGAATTGAATGAGGCCTTCGCGGCGCAGGGCCTGGCCGTGCTGCGTGGGCTTGGCATTGCCGATGATGATGCGCGCGTGAACCCGAATGGCGGCGCGATTGCGCTCGGCCATCCCTTGGGCATGAGCGGCGCGCGGCTGATCGCGACCGCCACGCATGAAATGCAGGAACGCGGGCTGAGGCGCGCTTTGGCCACCATGTGCATCGGCGTGGGGCAGGGCATTGCGTCGCCCGAAGATGTTGCTGCGCGCCACGCTTCTTGGAATGCTAATCACCACAAGCGCGGCCTTCGCGCAGCAAATGGTCCCGGCGCATAATGGTTCTTGCCCATCGGGTTCCAGCCATGCGGGATCGGGCTATTGCCGATCTTCCTCCGGCGCGGGGTTTGTCGCGGCGCAGAGCGGGTCCTGCCCATCCGGTGCCAGCCATGCAGGGGCGGGCTATTGCCGGACGGATGGGCGGGCTGAATATGTGCCGAGCCGTAATGGCTCCTGCCCATCGGGCACCAGCCATGCCGGCGCGGGGTATTGCAAAGGGCGCTAAACTTGCAGCGAACAAGGAGGAAGCCATTCATGCAGGCTATCGGCAAGGCACTTGGCCAAAGCCTTGATCAGGCAACCTATGCGGGCTATCGCCTGGGGTTTGAGGCCGCGCGGGAAGAAGCGGCCTTGCTCGCTGAATTGGCCGGGCAGGGGGCGCTGGCCGCGCAACTCCGCGCCATGCGGCCCTTGCCGGATAAGCATGAGAAAACGGCATGACCGCGCGTGAGGTGATTGAATGCCCCCATTGCGGAGAGGCGACCCAGGTGAACCGCCTACCCCAAGCTGGCGCTTTTTGTTCATGCGCGGCGCAAAGGCCCTTGCCCTCAATCGGCGAAGCCGGGGATAAGGCTTGCCTCAAGTAATGGGATAAGCCGATGATTTTGCCGAAAATGGCCTGCGGGCTTGCCGTGATGCGCCTTGGTGGCGTGGCGGCAGTTGGGTTTGCGGGGCTGGCGGGCCTTGGCGCGGTGGGGCTTGGCGCGGCCTATCTGCTGCGAAGCCGCATGAAGCAAAGCACGGATTGGGCGGAAGACTATCGCAAGCCCGTCGCTGACCTGCCGCCCGATCCGGAATAAGGCCTGTTACAACCGCCAGCCGCTATGCATGGCGACAATGCCGCCCGATAGGTTGCGATAAGAAACGCGTTCCAACCCCGCGCGGCGCATCATGCCGGCGAGGGTTTCTTGGTCCGGGAACATGCGAATGCTCTCGGCCAAATATTCATAGGAAGCGCGATCCTTCGCGACATATTCGCCAATCACGGGCAGCGCTTTGAAGGACCAGGCATCATACAGCGCATCCAAGGCCGCGACCTCAAGTTTTGAGAATTCCAGGCAATGAAAGCGCCCACCGGGGCGGAGCACGCGCCGCGCTTCGGCCAGCACCGCATCCTTGTCGGTGCAATTGCGCAAGCCAAACGCAATCGAAACACGTTCCACACTGCGATCAGGGAGCGGAATGCGTTCCGCATCCACGCACATGAAACCAACCCGCGTGACAGGGCGCGCCCTTGCGCCACTTCCAGCATGGCAGGGTTCACATCAGTCAGGATCACCCGCCCAGCGCCGCGTTCCATGGCAAGGAAGGAGATATCTCCGGTACCGCCCGCAAGGTCGAGCAGTGTGTCATGCGGCCCTGCGCCAATCGCATTGACGAAAATGCGCTTCCAGATGCGATGCACGCCAAGCGACATGAAATCATTCATCACATCATATTTGGGCGCGACGCTTTCAAACACGGCCCGCACCATGCCGGCCTTTTCGGCCTTGGGGATTTTGCGGTAACCGAAATCTGTCTCTGGGGCGGCGGTGTCGTTCATGGAACCAACATAGGCGCTGAGCCGCAGAAAGGGGAGGGGCCATGCCCGAATTGCCGGAAGTGGAAACCGTGATGCGCGGCCTGCAGGCTGTGCTGGAACATGAGCGCATCGCCTGGGCCGAAACCCGGCGCGATGGCATGCGCTTTCCCTTCCCGCCGCGCCTGGCGGAACGGCTGCGCGGGCGGCGCGTGCTGAGTTTCCGGCGGCGGGCGAAATATATCCTGATGCGGCTGGAAGGGGGCGAAAGCCTGCTGATCCATCTTGGCATGTCAGGCCGCATGGTGGCGCGGCGGGAAGGTGCGGCGGTTGAGCCTCGGCAGGGTAAGCAGGGCGTCTTTTCTGACGCGCGCGGCCATAACGCCCCGCCCGAGGCGCATGAACATTTGGCCTTCGGTACGGAAGGCGGCTGGCATATCGGCTTTGTGGACCCGCGCCGCTTCGGTAGCGTGGATCTGGTGGCGACCGAGGCCGAGGACCAACACAAGCTATTGGCTGACCTTGGCCCGGAACCGCTTGGGCCTGAGATCACCCCGGCCTGGCTTTCCGCGGCGCTGGCGGGCAAGCGCACCCCGATCAAGTCAGCGCTTTTGGATCAGCGGGTAATCGCCGGGCTTGGCAATATCTATGTCTGTGAGGCGCTGTACCGTGCCGGCATCTCGCCCCGCCGTTCCGCCCATACGGTGGCGGGGGCGCGGGCCGCGCGGCTGGCGCCCGCCATCAAGGCCGTGCTGACCGAGGCGATTGCCGCGGGCGGGTCTAGTCTGCGCGATTACGTCCGCGCCGATGGCGAGATAGGGCGCTTTCAGGAGAATTTTGCCGTCTATGGCCGGGAAGGGGAGGCCTGCCCTGGCTGTCCAGGGCAACCGGAATGCCCAGCCATCAAGCGCATCGTGCAATCCTGCCGTTCAAGCTTTTTCTGCCCGGTGCGGCAGCGCTGAGCCTTTCCAAAGGGAGGCAAGTCAGCGCAAGAAGCGGATGGTCTGTCCGCGCTGTCTGGGGCAGATTTCCACCCATGACACGTTTCCGCTGCGTCCCCATGGACCCCGATGCTGCCCAGCGTTTTCGTAATTCCCGTCGCGATGATCGCGGGGGGGCGGTTCAAACCTGCCAGGTGGATGGACCTGGCTTTCCCTGCCGGGCCTGCCTGCGCCTGGGCCAGCCGGGTGAGGCCATGCTTTTGGCATCCTGGGATTTGCCCCTGCCACAGGGGCCATATTGGACACCTTCGCCGGTGTTTCTGCATGCCCATGATTGCGGCGGGGCAGCGCTTGAAGATGCGCTGCCGGAGACAGTGAGGGTCAATAGCATCATCAGTCTGCGCCATTACGATGCATCGGGCATGTGCCTTTACGATCTTGGCATT
>JAPLOJ010000105.1 GCA_026400795.1 Alphaproteobacteria bacterium | reverse complement strand
CGCCAAGTCGGCCCGAACAAGCAGGGCGCGAAAGGCTCCTACACCGTCTACCGCGTCGCTGAATGAAGCTGCCCAGCCACAGTTTGGATTATCAGCGCATAGCCCAGGGATCATCGCGATCCCTGGCGCTTTATTACCTTGGCTCGCGCGAAACACAGCGCGAAGCGTCCGTCACGCGAAGGGCATGCCGCCCCGTAGGACGGAGATTGAAGATGCAGCAAACGGAAACCGCGAAGCTCAAAGGTCTCGCCGAACACGCCCGGCTGAGCCACGCACATTGGCTCGGCGCAGCGCGGAAGGGCGGCACTGGCAAATACGGCCCAGCCTATTGCATCGATGGCGCGGGCGTGTGGCGCCGGAGGCTCGGCGAGTTGCTGACGCAAATTCGCAACGCGGAGCCGGCGCGATGAGCGCCGGCGTACAGCAACGCTGGATCGTGCTCGGCGCCGATGGGCGGCACATGTCGCTTGGGCGCGCAACACCGCCCACTGATATTGAAATCATCGGCGTGAGTGATGCGCTCACCGCGCAGGGGCTTTCTGGATGGCTCGCGTGCATGCAGGGCGACTACTACAGCCGGGGAAAAGTGACGCTCGCTCCTCTCAAGCGCATTGGCGCCGATCACGAAGCAGACTGGCAAGCTGCCCTTGCCGCTTTCCAGCGTTTGCGCGGGTTGGCCCTGGCCCAAGCCACGCGCTGACGGAGTATCTACAATGTTGACACCAAAGGGTGCAAAGCGCTATTCAGGCTTCCTAAGCTATAAGGAAAGCTACCGTCGTGAAGGTGCTCGTCAAGAAATGGGGTAATAGCGCTGCGCTGCGCATACCAGCCGCCGTTATGGCAGCAGCGAAGGTTTCGCTCGACCAGCCGGTCGAAGTGAAAGAGGAAGACGGTCGCATCGTCATCACACCCATTCGTGAGCCGAGCTATGACCTTGATACGCTGCTCAATGGCATCACCAAAAAGAATAGACACGATGCGGTTGAAACAGGCCCCCCCATGGGGCGCGAAATCTGGTGAGTGGTCGCCGCTATGTTCCGGAAGCTGGCGATATCGTCTGGTTGGAATTCGATCCACAGGCTGGCCACGAACAGGCTGGTCATCGCCCGGCCTTGGTACTCAGCCCGGCGACCTATAATGGCAAGACAGGCTTGATGGTGTGCTGCCCGCTGACAACGCGCATCAAGGGCTATCCTTTCGAAGTTGCCATCAAGGGAAATCCCACGAGCGTGGTTCTTGCCGATCAGGTCAAAAGCCTGGATTGGCAAGCGCGCCGCGCCACGCGGAAGGGTCGCGTTTCCGCATCGGAACTCGCCGAAGTACGCGCGAAGCTCAAGGCGCTGATAAGTTGATCATGTCCTGAATCCCTACCAACGCGCGGCGGGAGGTCGCCGCCATGGCTGAACTGACATCCTCTACGCGCGAAGCAGCACGACGCCTCGGCGTCAGCGACACCACCATGCATAAGGCCGAGCGCACGGGACGCATCGCGCGCGAACCCGATGGCCGATGGGACATCACCAAGACACGCGCCCGGCTGTTGGAAACCTCGGACCCGCAGCGTTCCACCCTCGCTGGCAGCGCGGCGGCAGAGGGCACGCCCTTCGCTCGCCTCAAGGTCGCGCAGCTTGCCTTGAAGGTCGAAGCCCAGCGCCTGGCGCTCGACGAAAGTAAGGGCCGGCTGCTCGATGTCGCGACGGCCAATGCGACGATTGATGAAATCGCCAGTACCATGCGTGACGCGCTGCTGAATTGGCCCGCGCGCGTGGCGGGCGTCATTGCCGCCGAACTCGGCGTCGAACCCCATTTGCTGCAATCCATTCTGCAGCAGCACATCAATGAGCTTCTGACGGAGGCTTCCGATCGCTTCGACCCTCCCGGCA
Source organism: Alphaproteobacteria bacterium (assembly GCA_026400795.1). Classification (GTDB taxonomy): domain Bacteria; phylum Pseudomonadota; class Alphaproteobacteria; order Acetobacterales; family Acetobacteraceae; genus Neoroseomonas. The sequence continues at coordinate 5,042 of JAPLOJ010000105.1, read as the reverse complement.
TCGGCGGCGAGCGAGAGCCGCACGCGTGAACATGTGCGCCGCCGTGCCGGGGCCATGCTACGCCCGCCGCCGCAACTCACTGTCTCGGCCTGGGCGGAACAACATCGCATCCTGGGCAGCCGCGCGTCATCCGAACCGGGCCCCTGGCGCACGAGCCGCACGCCCTATCTCCGCGATGTGATGGATGCGTTGTCCGCGGTGCATCCGGCGCGACGGATTGTGTTCATGAAGGGGGCGCAGGTGGGCGCGACCGAGGCAGGCAATAATTGGCTCGGCTATATCCTGCATCACGTCCCCGCGCCGGTGCTGGCCGTGCAGCCGACCGTGGAATTGGCCAAGCGCTTTTCTCGCCAGCGCATTGATCCATTGCTGGAAGAAACGCCGGCGCTGCGTGATCGCGTGGCACCAGCCCGCGCGCGCGACAGCGGCAACACGATGCTGTCCAAGGAATTCCCCGGCGGCATTCTGGTGCTGACCGGCGCGAATAGCGCGGTCGGGCTGCGGTCCATGCCAGCCAGGTTTCTGTTTCTCGACGAGGTGGACGCCTATCCCGGTGACATTGAGGGCGAAGGCGATCCGATTGCGCTGGCCGAGGCCCGGGCGCGCACCTTCGGCTGGCGCAGGAAGGCGTTTCTGGTTTCCACCCCGACCATTGCTGGGCGCAGCCGGATTGAACGGGAATACGCGGCCTCAGACCAGAGGCGCTTCTTCCTGCCCTGTCCGCAATGCGGCGCCATGCAGTGGCTGAAATTCGAAAGGCTGATCTGGGAGAAGGGCGACCCACGCAGCGTGCGCTACCATTGCGAGGAATGCGACACGCCGATTGAGGAGCATCACAAGACCGCCATGCTCGCCGCCGGCGAATGGCGGCCAACTGCGGCAGCAGAAAACCCGCACACGATCGGCTTTCATATCTCGGCGCTCTATTCCCCGGTCGGTTGGTTGTCCTGGGAGCAGATCGCACGCGATTGCGAGGCTGCGCAGGGCAAGGCTGAGGATCTGAAAACCTTCCGCAACACGGTGCTTGGCGAGACCTGGCAGGATCGTGGCGAGGCGCCGGATTGGGAACGCCTGGTGGAACGGCGCGAGGATTTACGGCTTGGTGTTGTGGCGCAGGACGCGCTGGTGCTGACAGCGGGCGTGGATGTGCAGGATGACCGGCTGGAATGCGATATCTGGGCCTGGGCGGAGGGTTATTCCTCCTGGCTTGTCGATCACATCGTCATTGCGGGCAGCCCGCGCGAGCGTGCGCCTTGGGATGCGCTGGCAGACCTTCTCGCACGTGATTGGCCACGCGCGAATGGTGGCGCGATACGCATCGCCAAGGCCTGCGTTGATACGGGCGGGCGCGATACGGCGGCGGTTTATGGCCATCTGCGCCGGCTGCGCGATCCGCGCATTGCGCCGACCAAGGGCGTGGATGGTTGGAATAGGGCTCAGCCGGTGCAGGGTCCGACGCCGGTGGATGCGCTGGTGGACGGACGGAAACTGCGGCGTGGCTTGAAGCTTTGGACGGTGTCTGTCTCGACCTGGAAGGTTGATCTCTATCGCCGGCTTTGGCTTGGGCGCGGCGAGGCAGCGGAATTCCCGCCCGGCTGGGTGCATTTGCCGCAGGGGATCGAGGTTGAATGGGTCAAGCAGTTGGTGGCGGAGCAACTGCATCAGATAAAAGACCGGCGCGGCTTCATCCGCCAGGAATGGGCGAAGCTGCGGGACAGGAATGAGGCGCTGGATTGCGCGGTGCTGGCGCGCGCGGCGCTGTGGTTGCTGGGCGCGGATCGGTATGGCGAGCGGTTTTGGCAAAGGCTGCGTGAGGATATCGCGAATGCGCCGGTGGAGATGCTGGAACATCCCCGGCCCGAGCCAGCGCCGAACCCGGATCCACCGCCAATGATGCGCCGGCCCGGCTGGCTCGCGCCGCGTGGCGGTTGGCTGCGCTGATGGGCTGGATAGGCTGGTCCTTCCCCCTGCTCTGACGTTAGAATGCGGCATGGGAGAGAACCAACCCTCCCACAATGAAAGACTGCCGGAATGCGCCTTTTTGTGATGACAGCGCTGATCGTGATTGCAGCCAGCTCTGCCATTGCGCAGGGTCTGAGCGTGCCTGGCCTGGGCGGTCAGGGCGGCAGCGCGACCGATGCGTTACGTGGTGCCTTTGCCGAGCAGACGCCCGAACAGCGCCGCGCCTTTTGCGGCCGCGTCGCCCAGGCGGCTGCAAGCTGCGGCACGATCGAAATGGCCGCCTTGTCGGCCTGCCTAATCCGCACCTTGCCTGCGCAGGACTCCGCCCGCGTTGCCCGGGTTGCCAATGCCACGCGCGGCAATGTCGGTGGGTTGGTGCAGGAATGCGGCATCACTTTGGGTCGCTGATCACCAAAGCGAGCGACCGACGCGGCGATCTGCCGCGCTGATATCTTTCGGGAGGAAATGATGAGTAACGGGGAACTCCATGCGCGCGAGCGCGAGGATCTAGCGCTGCATGTCGAGCGCTGCGCCGAACGCTACACGGCGGTGCGCGCCGAGATCTGCGGCCTGCGCAAGCAGACACGCCGGATTGAGGGCGCGATCTGGGGAATTGTCGCCGTGCTGATCGCGCTAGGCGCGGGCGGGGCGCAGATCCTGCCAATCCTGCGCGCCCTCTCGCTCGGCGCTGGAGGATAGGGAGGCTCCCCCAGCTGCCGTAATAAGGCTTCGGCCAAGACCGGATAGAAAGTGTAATTTTCTCAATAGGTTGATAAATTCGGGTGCAATTGGGTGTGATTCCGGGCTTGCCTAATTGGGCTTATTTGGGTGTATATTCGGGAATGTCAGATACTGCCCTCAATACCGAAACTATCATCATCACCCCCGAATTGCTCGGGCTGATTGCCGAAATTGATGAGTTCAAAGGGGCGTGGCGCGCGCTCGGCACGCTCGCCCCCGAGAGGCTTTTGGCGCTGCGCCGCGTGGCCACCATCGAAAGCATCGGATCGTCCACCCGCATCGAAGGCAGCAAGCTTTCCGATCGGGAAGTTGAACAGCTACTGGCCAATCTTGAAATAAAATCATTTGCAACGCGCGATGAACAGGAAGTCGTTGGCTATGCTGAAGTGATGGAGCTGGTCTTTCGCGCTTGGGAAGACATCGCTATCACTGAAAACCACATCAAGCAGCTGCATCGAGACCTTCTTGCGCATAGCGAGAAGGACGCCTGGCACCGCGGCGACTACAAGACCTCATCAAATAGTGTTGCCGCCTTTGATGAGGATGGGCGGCAGATAGGCATCGTATTCGAAACGGCAACGCCTTTCGACACGCCACGCCTGATGGGCGAGCTGATCGGTTGGTTCAACAAGGAACGCGAAGCAAGGCGCCTGCATCCGCTTTTGCTGATTTCCCTATTCAAGGTGGTTTTTCTGGAAATCCATCCCTTCCAGGCTGGTAATGGGCGCCTCAGCCGTATCCTGACGATATTGCTTTTATTGCAGTCCGGCTATGCCTATGTTGCCTATTCGTCGCTCGAGAACGTCATTGAGCAAAACAAGGAAGGCTATTATCTCGCCCTTCGGCAAACTCAGGGCTCCATCCGCAGTGATGCGCCTGATTGGCAGCCTTGGCTGGTCTTTTTCCTCAATGCGCTGCTGAAGCAGAAGCGGCGTCTTGCTGCGAAGATTGAGCGCGAAGGGCTGGTGGCGCCAAGCCTGCCAGAGCTTTCATTGCGCGTCTTGGATCATGTGCGTGATCACGGTCGGGTCAGTATAGGCGAAATCATCCGGCTGACAGGCGCCAGTCGAAACACGCTGAAGCAACAGCTTCGCCAGCTTGTCGAAAAGGGGCATCTGGTTCGGCGTGGTGGTGGCCGCACAACTTGGTACACGCTGACGTAAAGCTGGCTGCGCTAAGGAAAAATCTATGGATTCTGTAACACTCGCCTGGGCGCTGGCGCAGTCTGCGGGTAGCCGCGCTGCTGTCCTGGCCTCCGCCTATACCGGCGGCGTCACGCGCGTGACCTTCGAAGGTCGCACCGTGGAATATCGCAGCCTGGATGAGTTGGGCCGCGCCATCGCCGCCCTTTACGGCGCGGAGAACACGGCCGCACGGCGACCGGGCGTGACATTCGCCCAATTCTCTCGTTTGGGGTGAAAAGTTACGATGGTTTGTGCCGTATATTTAAGGTTTGACGGAATTAGAAGATGAACTCGCGATCATTAAGCGTTAGATGTCTACTCTGCTTATGCTACACTTTCTTCTACCAAGGAGATTTGCCATGCGCAAAGCCGCGATAATCCGCGTCCGCGTTGAGCCGAGCCTTAAGGTCGAAGCCGAGGCTGTGCTGGCTCAGCTTGGGCTAAGCCCAACCGAAGCGATCCGTTTATTTTATCTCCAGGTTTCACGTCAGGGTGGTTTGCCTTTCGAGGTACGAATTCCGAATGTAGAGACGCACGCTGCAATGAAAGACGCCCGTTCGGGCAGGCAACTCAAAACCTTTAAAAGCGCTGCTACTGTCATTCGGTCGGTTGATGCGTGAAGGCGGTAAAGCCCCCAAAATCGGGCTAGTGCGGCGTCAATTCTCGCCGCGCATAAGCGACATGATTTCATCCGTGCTCATGCCTGAACTGCTGCTACCACGCAGCGCGGCGAACCGGTTGGACTGCCCTCTGGATGCGTGATCTTCATCACACTTACTGAGCGTGACAACACCATCCGCGGCAAGCGCAAAAGCAACCTTGCTGCCCGGTTCAATACCAAGCAGGTCGCGGATCGCTTTTGGAATAGTCACCTGACCCTTGGCTGTGACTTTCACTACCTTTGAATTCCTGGACCAGCCCCCAATTCGACCGGACACCTGGCGCAACCGTGAGGGCCTAGGTGTAAGCCTAGGCATACGCCTATGTCTAAGCCCATTGAGCGTGTTGAAATCATCACCGGCATCCATCGCCGTCGGCGCTATAGTGCCGAGGAAAAGGTCCGGCTGGTCGAACAGACCATGCAGCCCGGCATGACGGTTTCAGCCGTTGCCCGGCTTTATGGCGTCGCCCCGAGCCTGCTGTTCCAATGGAGGC
>JAPLOJ010000226.1 GCA_026400795.1 Alphaproteobacteria bacterium | reverse complement strand
GTGTTCAAGAATATCCTGATCCCCGTCGTGACCGTGGCGGGGCTGGAACTTGGCAGCACCATCGCCTCTTCGGTGGTGACGGAAAGCGTCTTCGCCTGGCCCGGCATGGGCAAGCTGATCATTGATTCAATCAATGTGCTGGATCGGCCTGTGATCGTGGCCTATCTGATGATGATCGTGCTGATGTTCATCGCAATCAACCTGATTGTTGATCTGACCTATTCAATGCTTGACCCGCGCGTCCGGCTGGAGAGTAAAGGCACATGAGCGACGCTGTCCTCCCCGCCAAAATCGCCGATAAGGTGGAAACGCCTTTTCGTCGCTTCGTGTCCGAATTCGCGGAAAGCAAGGTGGCGCTGGGTGGGCTGGTGGTGTTCATCATCATTGCCTTGCTCGCCATCTTCGCGCCCTGGATTACGCCGCAGAACCCCTATGATTTGGCTGAACTTGACATCATGGATGGGCGGATGGAACCCGGCACGGTGGGTGGTGCCGGCTTCACCTTTCTGTTGGGCACGGATGATCAGGGGCGCGATATGCTCTCCGGCATCATCTATGGCTTGCGGATTTCGCTGACGGTTGGCGCGGGTTCTGCGTTGATTGCCTGCCTGATTGGCGCTTCGCTTGGTTTGCTCGCGGCCTATGCCGGTGGGCGGACCGATAGCGTGATCATGCGCCTTGTGGATTTGCAGCTTTCCTTTCCGACCATTCTGGCCGCGCTGATGATCCTGGCTTTCCTTGGCAAGGGCGTCATGAATGTGGTGATCGCGCTGGTGCTGGTGGAATGGGCCTATTACGCGCGCACAGTGCGCGGTACGGCGCTGGTGGAAAGAAGGCGAGAATATATCGAAGCGGCGCAATGCTTGGCCTTGCCCACGCATCGCGTGCTGTTCCGCCATTTGCTGCCCAATTGCCTGCCGCCCTTGATCGTGGTGGGTACCATGCAGGTGGCGCGCGCCATTGCGCTGGAAGCCACGCTTTCCTTCCTTGGTCTTGGTGTGCCCATCACGGAACCATCGCTCGGCCTGCTGATCGCCAATGGCTATGAATACATGCTCTCAGGAAAATACTGGATTTCCTTCTATCCCGGCATTGCGCTGCTGATCACGATTGTCTCCATCAATCTGGTTGGCGATCAATTGCGTGATGTGCTGAACCCGCGACTGAAGAAATAAGCACATGACGGCACCTACCCTCGAAGTTCGCGATCTGCAGACGCATTTCTTCACCCGCGCTGGCGTGGTGAAGGCGGTGGATGGCGTTTCCTTTTCCGTCGGCCGCGGCAAGGTGATGGGGCTGGTTGGTGAATCCGGTTCCGGCAAATCCGTCACGGGCTTTTCCATCATTGGCCTGGTTGACCCACCGGGGCGCATCGCGGGCGGGTCTATCCTGTTTCAAGGGCGCGATCTGGCCAAACTATCCGAAGAAGAAATGCGCGATTTGCGGGGCAACCGCATCGCCATGATCTTCCAGGACCCGATGATGACGCTGAACCCGGTGCTGCGCATTGATACGCAGATGATCGAAACCGTTAAGGCACATAAGAAGGTCTCGACCGAGGAAGCGCGCCAGCGGGCGCGCGATACGCTTGGTATGGTGGGGATTCCTTCGCCGGATGAACGCCTGAAAGCCTATCCGCACCAGTTTTCGGGCGGCATGCGCCAGCGTGTGGCGATTGCAATCGCGCTACTGCATGAACCGCAATTGATTGTTGCCGATGAACCGACCACGGCCTTGGATGTGACTATTCAGGGCCAGATATTGGCCGAGGTGCAGAAGCTTTGCGCCACCACCGGCACTTCCATGATCTGGATTACGCATGATCTTTCGGTGGTGGCTGGCCTCGCGGATGATATTGCGGTGATGTATGCCGGGCGCATCGTGGAAAAGGGTGCGGTCAGCGAAGTGCTGGATAAGCCTTTGCATCCCTATACCCATGGGCTGATCGGCTCCGTCCCCAGCCGCAACAAACGCGGTGAGGCGCTTCGGCAAATTCCCGGCATGACACCTTCATTGCTCAACCTGCCGCCTGGCTGCGCCTTTCGCGCGCGTTGCCCTCGGGCTTCCGAATCCTGCCTTGCGGAGCCCGTGATGGCGGAAATTCTGCCCGGGCGAGAAGCGCGCTGCATCCACCCCCATCTTGACGCGTCGGAGGCCGCATGAACGACGCTCCGATGCTTGAACTGCGCGACATCACGCGCCGGTTTGAAAAGAAGTTGGATTTCGCGGGCCGCATCGCGCAGCGCCTGGGCGCGCCGGTGCGCGAGGAGATCGTGCATGCGGTGGACCGTGTGAACCTGACCGTCCGCAAGGGCGAGGTTGTGGGGCTGGTCGGTGAATCCGGCTGCGGCAAATCCACGCTTGGGCGCATGGTCGCCGGCATATTACCGCCAACCGAAGGCACCATTCTGCGCGATGGGAGCGACATCAAGGCGCTGACAGGGGCCGAGGCGCGGCAGATGAAGCTCCGCACCCAGATGATTTTCCAAGACCCTTATGCCTCGCTCAATCCGCGCATGCGTGTGCAGGATATTGTGGGTGAGGCGCCGCGCGTGCATGGGCTTTTGGACGGTGCGGCCTTTGATGATTATGTGGATGAACAGATGCGCCGCGCGGGGTTGGACCCGGGCTTCAAGCGGCGCTATCCGCATCAATTCTCGGGCGGGCAGCGCCAGCGCATCGGCATTGCGCGCGCACTCGCGGTGAAGCCGGATTTCATTGTTTGTGATGAGGCCGTGGCGGCGCTGGATGTTTCGATCCAGGCGCAAATCCTGAACCTGTTCATGCGCCTCAGGAAAGAACTTGATCTGACCTATCTTTTCATCAGCCATGATCTTGGCGTGGTGGAGCACCTGTCTGATCGGGTGGTGATCATGTATCTGGGGCGTGTGGTGGAAGAAGCGGATACGGAAACCGTCTTCCGCCGGCCCAATCACCCCTATACGCGGTCCTTGCTGGATTCCGTGCCGCGCATTGAAAACCGCAAGCGCGCATTCTCCGTTGTGAAGGGTGAAATTCCGTCGCCACTCAATCCGCCCCCGGGCTGTCATTTCCATCCGCGTTGTCCACTCGCGATGGAACGTTGCCGGGTGGAGGTGCCGAAGCTGCGTGAGATCGCACCAGGCCAGCGCAGCGCCTGCCATTTGAACGATCAATGACCATGCGCTTCTTGATCGCCGCGCTATTGCTGATCGGTCTCGCGGCTTGTGAAGGCAGCGGCACGCACGGAGGCTATGTCGGCGGCGGGGCCGGCGGCAATCGCACGTCAAACTAAAGTGGGAGCACCACCGCGCGGGCGCGACGCGCCGTAGAAACTCGCCATCGCGAAAAGCGCAATGGCCAGCAGCAGCCAGGGCACGGGGCCATAGCCGCCGGCGCCATCCCACACCAAGGCTATCGCCAAGGGCGCTGCCGTCCGGGGCAGCACCGCAAAGGCGGAAAGCGCGCCGGATGTCGCGCCAAAGCCATCGCGGCCCATGATTTCCGCGACACCTGCCGCGCGCAGAATGGTGAGCAAACCATCCGCCACCGCCCAGGCGATGATGAAGGCAATGGTCAGCGCCAGGCTATTTGGCGCGAGCGCGAATAGCGCCATGCCAATCGGCAGCAGCAGCAATGCAAAGCGCCCGACATTGCGCATGGCAACACCTCGGCCCAGTGTGAACAGCACCAGCCGCGCCGCCACCTGCCCAGGACCATGCGCAGCGGCCAGCAGCAAGACGGTTGCTTCCGGCCAGCCGCGTTCGCGCAGCAGCAAGACCAAATGCGCGCCGAGCCCCGTGCCAATGAAGGCATGCGCGGCAAAGCAAAAGGCAAGCCCCAGAAACACCGGGTCGCGCAAGCGGTGCATTAAAGACACTGGCGCAGCGCTTTCCGCCAGGCGCTTCGGCGGCCCGGCATGGCGCAGCATGTAGCCCGTGATCGCCGCCGAACCCGCTTGGCCCACCGCCAGCACCAGCAACGCATCGCGCCAGCCGAAAAGACCGATCAACGCTTCCACCAAGGGAATGAAGATAGTGCCGGTGAAGCCCGTGATCAGCGTAATCGCCGTGATGCTGCGCGTCACATCACGCGCTTCAGCCACCACCACCGCCATGGCCGGCCCCCAAAGGCAGGTGGCATGCGCCGCACCCAGCAGAACCCAAATCACGACAAAGGCGATGGGGTGAGACACAAAGCTCCACGCCACCAACAAAAGCGCGCCCAGTAGCGCGCCGCCGGTCATCATCGCGCGCGGCCCGTGGCGATCCTGCCAGCGCCCCGCCGGCACCGCGACCAGGCCCGAGACCAGCAAGCCGCAGGTGAAGGCGCCCGAGATCAACACGCGCGACCAGCCAAGCTCGGCCTCCATCGGCGCGACCATCAATTGGAAGGGGGTGAAAAGGCAGCCCCAGCCTACAAGCTGCGTAATCGCGGTGCCCCAGAACAACAACCGGGGCGCAATGCGCGGCGCTTCGCTCACACGGTAAATTGTTCGGCGATGATGCGCTCGGAAAGCCCGCGATCGGGGTCGAACATTAGGGTCAGTGAGACATCGCGTGCCTCACGCACCTCAACGCGCGTCACATCGCGCACTTCGGTATAATCCGCGACTGCGGCGACAGGGCGCTTATCCGGCTCAAGAATATCGAACACGACCGTCGCATCTGAAGGCAACAGCGCGCCGCGCCAGCGCCGCGGGCGAAAGGCGGAAATCGGCGTCAGTGGCAGCAGATTCGCACTCAAAGGCACAATCGGCCCATGCGCCGAAAGATTATAGGCAGTGCTTCCGGCGGGGGTGCTGACCAAGATGCCATCGCAAATCAATTCCGGCAGACGCGCCTTGCCATCCACCAATATGCGTATCTTGGCGGCCTGGCGGCTTTCACGCAGTAGGGAGACTTCATTGATCGCTAGCGCTTCTACCGGCGCACCATGCTTATGGCTTGCCAGCATACGCAGCGGATGCACGGTTGCGGTTTGCGCGGCAGCGAGCCGCGCGGGCAGATCATC
>JAPLOJ010000370.1 GCA_026400795.1 Alphaproteobacteria bacterium | reverse complement strand
GTTGATCCGTCACCCTGGCCGCTGGTGGGGTCCTTCGCCGGTGGCGCGCTGGTGCTGGGCATCATCCTTTGGGCGCATTACGGCAATCGCGGTGTCTTCTTTCTTGGTTTGGCCGGCATCCTTGCCACCATGTTCTTCTGGTGGCGCGATGTGGTGAAGGAAAGCCGCACGCCTGGGCTGCATACGCCGATCGTGCGCATTGGGTTGCGCTACGGCATGACGCTGTTCATCGCGTCCGAAGTCATGTTCTTCGTGGCCTTCTTCTGGGCCTATTTCCATTTCGCGCTGTTCCCGGTGCATGTTTCGGGCGCTGAAGTGGCGATGTGGCCGCCTAAGGGCACGCTGACCTTCGATCCTTTCGACCTGCCCTTCCTGAATACCATGATCCTGCTGCTGTCGGGCTGCACCGTCACCTGGGCGCACCATGCGTTGCTGAACAATGACCGCAAGGGGCTGATCAGAGGGCTGACCATCACAGTAGCGCTCGGCGTGATCTTCTCTGGCTTGCAGGCTTGGGAATACAGCATGGCGCCGTTCAAGTTTAATGGCGGTGGCATTTATTCCTCGACCTTCTTCCTGGCGACCGGCTTCCATGGCTTCCATGTGATTGTTGGCACGACCTTCCTGTTTGTCTGCCTGATCCGCGCCATGAAGGGTCATTTCACGCCGGAACGTCATTTCGGCTTTGAAGCGGCTGCCTGGTATTGGCATTTCGTTGATGTGGTCTGGCTGTTCCTGTTTGTCTGCATCTATTGGTGGGGCGCGGGCGAAATCGCGCATCACTGAAGCTTGGCAGGCGCCGCCCATGGAAATGCATGGCGGCGCCAGCTTGCTGAAGGCAGCCACCCTTGACCGATGCGGGCGAAGCGCCGGCCGTGGTAGGGATTTTTCGAATTGGCGTCGCTGATGGTGATGCACGCCGCCGAGGCCATGCTGCTTGGCTTGCAATGGCGCCATCGCCCTACGATTTGAATTTGTGATGTTCTCTCGCCGTATGCTGTGGCCCGCTTTGGCGGGGCTGCCCGTTCTGATCATTCTGCTGGGGCTCGGCACCTGGCAGGCGCAACGGCTGGCGTGGAAGACCGATTTACTGGCGCGCATTGCCGCTGCCGAAGCGGCTGCGCCAGCGCCCTTCACCGACTCGCCCGTGCCTTACGCGAAGCTTGAAGCTGTCGGGCGCTTCGACCATGCGCGCGAAGCGCTGCTGGGCGTTGAAATTCGCGCGAATAGGATGGGTGCGCGGCTGATCGTGCCCTTCCTGCGGGATTCCAGCCCGCCCCTGCTGGTGGATCGCGGTTGGGTGCCCGTGGATGGGCTAGCCGGCCTGCCGCGGCCTGAGGGCGTGCAGCGCATCACCGGCTATATCCGCTTTGGTGAGGCAGCCGGGCGCTTCGCCGCGCAGGATGATGTGGCAGGGCGGCGCTTTTATCACTTTGATCCCGTGGCGATTGGCGCGGCGCTCGGCCTGCCCGGCACGGCGCCCTATGCCTTGGTACTGCTCGGCCCCGCAGGCAGCCTGCCAGAGCCCGCGCAGACCTTGCCACGGCCGCGGAACAACCATCTTGGCTACGCCATTACCTGGTATGGCTTGGCGCTATCCCTTATTGGCGTTTTCGTCGCCTTTGCGTGGCGACTACGCAAACTGCCGCACGCCGCGCGCGACTGATCGGCAAAGGGCGCCCGCTTGGCGCAGTATTCAGGCAGGGATCAGCCGAATTGCGCCGCACCCTGCCTTGGCATGAGCACCTGATCACCCGGCGTCACCAGCACGCGGCTCACGCCGATCACCTGCCCCAGATTGCCCGCAATCAGCGCCGCCATGCCGGGTTCCAACTCATGGCAAGTGATGATGATGTCCATTTCCTCGCCCAAACGGCGGGCCTGGAACAGATCGGGCGTCACATCGCGCTTGGCGAAGGGCTGCAACAGGCGCGGCAGCAGGCCGGGGCTGGGTTCAGCGCGCAGATCAAAGCGCGTGGGCGAGGGGCTCTGGAGCATGGGAAGGGTCCGGTTCAGGGTGGCGGGGCGGGCAAGAAAGGGTGGCCGACCGGCAAGGCGCGCAGACCCGAAGCCCGACGCCTTAGGCGGCCGCGGCGGTAATTCGGAAAAGAAGAACCCCAAGAACCATGGCGCACTCCTAGCATAACCCGGCGCATGGTCAAAAAAACGGCGCAGCTCGGGGGAAGCCGCGCCGTGAGAGTTTCACGACTAAAGGAGGAGAAGCTATCTGCAGGGCGGAAAATTTGCCCGCCCGCATAATTCTTGTGGCGCGAAACTGCGAAGGCGTTATTGATCTGCCGCAAATTCCCAGTTTGGCTCGGCTGCCATGCGGCGACCGGCCCATCACAGGCAATTCAGGAGAGAGATTTCATGGCGCGTGTTGCACTTGTTACCGGTGGCCAAAGAGGCATTGGGGCTGCGATCAGCGAAGGGCTGCAAGCGGCGGGCCGGACCGTGGTTGCTTCCTATGCCGGCAATGATGCGGCGGCGAAGGCGTTTACCGATCGTACCGGTATTCCCTGCTACAAATTCGATGTCGCCGATTACGCGCAATGCGCGGAAGCCATCGCGAAAATCGAAGCCGAAGTGGGGCCGATTGAAATCCTGGTGAATAACGCCGGCATCACGCGCGATGCCACCATGCGCAAGCTGAACCGCGACATGTGGGACGCGGTGATGGATACAAACCTAGGTTCCTGCTACAATCTTTGCAAGCTGGTCTGGGAAGGCATGAATGCGCGCAAGTTTGGCCGCATCGTGAATATCGGCTCCGTGAATGGTCAGGCCGGGCAATATGGCCAGGTGAATTACGCCGCCGCGAAATCCGGCATCCATGGCTTCACCAAGGCGCTCGCGCAGGAAGGTGCCAAGCTTGGCATCACCGTGAATGCAGTGGCACCCGGTTATGTTGATACCGAAATGGTGCGCGCCGTGCCGCCCGATGTTCTGGAAAAAATCATCGCCCGCATCCCGCGCGGACGCCTCGGCAAGGCCGAGGATATCGCCCGCGGCGTGGTCTTCCTGACCGCCGATGATGCAGATTTCGTCACCGGGTCCACGCTGTCCATCAATGGTGGTCAGCATATGTATTGATGCGGGTGGGCGTTTCGCCCCCCCTTTCATATGCCTTCTCCCATGGCATGCTGCCCTTCTCACGAAGGGGAAATGCCATGGGCTACGCGATACTTGCTTTCGATGGTGCCGATAAAACCCGCCGCGCTGCGGCGATGGACCGCCACAGGGCGGTGATCAGCCGCTGGGCGGAAGATGGGCGGATGCCCTTCGGCACGCCGCTTTTCACCGCCGAATGGGTGCCTTCCGGGTCGCTGATGATCCTGGATGTGCCGGATATGGTCGGCGTTCAGGCTTATCTCTCGGAAGAACCCTTTTCGGTGGAGGGTGTTTGGGGGGATATCCGCATCCTGCCCTTCCGTATCGCGACGCTACCCTATCAGCGCCTGCCCAAGCCCGGCGATCCAGTGACTTCCACCCGCACCCACACCGTCGCCATTGCCTATGATGGCACGGATGCCGAGGCCCCCGCCCGCCGGCAAGCCGCGCGGGAGGCACATATCGCGCGCATGCAGCCCATGGCAGCCGATGGCACGTTGGCGATTGGTGGCGCCATTCTGGATGAGGCCGGAAGCCGCATGATCGGTTCCATCACGGTCACGCGCCATGCCAGCGATGAAGCTGCCCGCGCCTGGATGGCCGAAGACCCCTATGTGACGGGCCGCGTTTGGCAGGACATCACGCTGCACGCGACACGCTTGGCCGCACTTCCCTATCGGCCCCTGCCCGGGGGCGCCTGATGGCGCTGGTTGAATACGCCGATGCTGCGCCCGAGGTGCGCGTGGTGTTTGATGACATCAAAGCCACGCGCGGTGTCGCCGATGTCAATAATTTCTGGAAGGCACTGGCGGTGCATCCGCCAACGCTCAAGCGCACCTGGGAAAGCCTGAAGCAGGTGATGGCGCCAGGTGCGCTGGACCCGTTGACGAAGGAAATGCTCTATCTCGCGGCGTCAGCGGCTGCCGGCTGTGCGTATTGCACCGCATCCCATACGGCTGCCGCGCGTGCCAAGGGCATGACAGACGCGATGCATGGCGAATTGCTGGCCGTGCTTGGCATGGCGGCAGAAACCAATCGCCTGGCGGAAGCGCTTCGCGTGCCGATAGATCAGGGCTTGTAACGCTGGTCATAAAAAAACCCCGGAGTCGCCCCCGGGGTTTCTGATCAAGACCTGAAGGCCCAGATCAATTGTTGTTGCGCTGACCCATGAAGGAAAGCAGCAGCTGGAACAGGTTCACGAAGTTCAG
>JAPLOJ010000131.1 GCA_026400795.1 Alphaproteobacteria bacterium | reverse complement strand
CCGCCGTGCTGACCGCGCATCGCGCCGAAGCCGCACCCGCCGCCCGCCCCGCCGCCCCGCGCGGCCCGGCTGTCCCCGGGCCTATGCTGCTTTCCGATGTCAGGGCGATCATCGCGGTCGCTTCCGGCAAGGGTGGCGTCGGCAAATCCACCACCGCGGTCAATCTGGCGGTCGCTTTGGCCGCGGATGGGCTCAAGGTTGGGCTTTTGGATGCGGATATTTACGGGCCTTCGCTGCCGCAAATGCTCGGCACCCGCGAAAGGCCGCGGTCAGAGGGCCAGCGCATCATCCCGCTCAGCCGCTGGGGGCTGAAGGCCATGTCCATCGGCTTCCTGGTTGAGGAAGAAACACCCATGATCTGGCGCGGCCCCATGGTGATGGGGGCGCTTGAGCAGATGATGGGGCAAGTGGCCTGGGGCCCCTTGGATGTGATGATTGTGGATATGCCGCCGGGGACGGGTGACGCGCAGCTAACCATGTCTCAGCGCGTGCCTTTGGCCGGGGCGGTGATTGTTTCCACGCCGCAGGATGTGGCGCTTTTGGATGCCAGGCGCGGCGTGCGCATGTTTGAAAAGGTCAACGTCCCGGTGCTGGGGCTGATCGAGAATATGTCCTTCTTCTGCTGCCCCAATTGCAACCATCGGTCCGATATTTTCAGCCATGGCGGGGCAAAGCGAGAAGCGGAGAGGCTGGGTGTGGAGTTTTTGGGCGAATTGCCGCTCAAGCTCGAAATCCGGGAACTGGCGGATGCCGGCACGCCGATAGTGATGGCGCGGCCTGATTCGGATGAGGCACAAACCTATCGCCGTATCGCGCGCCGGGTTTGGGAAAAGGCGGCGGCGAAAGCGGATGCGGCGCCGAAGATTGTGATGGAGTGAAGTGTTTTGGTCGCGTTTTCCGAGCCGCCAAGTGATGTCACTTGGCTTGAAAACGCTTCAGCGCTTTTTTTGCGTCATCCGCCCCAATGCGAATCCGCCAATAAACGCGGCCAGCACCATGGCCGCGACCTGACCCAGCAGCGCATGGGCGAGCGGCAGTCCGATCATTGTCGCAAGCACAAAGGCGATGATGAAGCCAAAGCGCTGACGCCAGCCGGTGGCGCGGGGCTTGGCTTTCCGCCCTGACGACCGCGTCTGCCCGCCTGGCTGCCCACCTGCCTGACCGCCGGAGTGCAGCTGGCGCGCCACGCCCCGGCCGCGCGCATCTGACATGGGATCAGGCCTCGCGCCCCAGCATGTCCATCATTTCACGCCATTCGCGCTTGGAAAGCCCGCTGGTTTCTTGTGTCACGGCCTCATTGGCCAGCATGCGACGCAGGATCGCCATCATCTGGGCGGAGAAAGTCACCGCGCCCATGCGGTAATCACGGAAGGCTTCAAAGGCCATGGGCACCCAGGCCTCAACGGTCTTCAGCATGGCATCGGCATAGACACGAATTTCATATTGCGCATGAGCATCGGCGCGCAGCGAAAGGAAATGCAGCAGATTATGCAAATCCGTCTTCCAATACCATTGCGTATAGGCATTGAGCGTCAGGTTCATCCGTGCCAATTCACGCGCTAGGCCCTGGCGGCTTTCATCGCGCGCAGCGCCTTCATCATCCTCATTCAGCATTTCAAGATAGTGATCGTAATTGCGCGTGGCGTCTTCGCGCAGCAGATCAAGCACGCGCGCGGCTTCAGCGCCTTCAAGCACATCGCCGCGCCCCTGGCGGTTCATGGAAGATTGCGCGGCCAGGTTTTCCGGCGCGGGGATGTAGAATTCGCGGTCCAGGATGGAATAGCGCGCGGAATACTCATTCACATTGGCAGTGCGATGCCGGATCCATTGCCGCGCGATAAAGATCGGCAGCTTCACGTGGTATTTGATTTCGCACATCTCAAAGGGTGTGCTGTGGCGGTGGCGCATAAGGTACCGGATCAGGCCGCGATCCTCATTCGCCGCGCGGGTTCCGCGCCCGTAAGATACGCGCGCCGCCTGCACAATGGCGGCGTCATCGCCCATGTAGTCAATCACCCGGACAAAGCCGTGATCCAGCACGGGGAGCGCCTCGAACAGCATGGCTTCCAGCGCCGGCACGCTCGGGCGGCGCGTGGGCGCCTGGCCTGCACGTGCGGCTTCGATTTCCTGCTGCTGGGCATCGGTAAGCGCCATGGTGAGACTCGCCTGTTTTGATCTGTTTTGGCGGTAGCGGTGGGGGGCGGTCGGGTCAAGCGCGGGTGCTTCCGCCCCGCGCCGCTTCCAGGCAGGATAGGCGGGAAACCAGTCCCCGGAGCCCGCCATGTCCCCAATTGATGCCATCCGCCGCCACCAGGCCGAGCTCACCGCCTTCCGGCGTGACCTGCATGCCCACCCGGAACTCGGCATGGCGGAATTCCGCACGGCAGAGAAAGTGGCCACCGCGCTGGAAGCACTCGGGATTGAAGTGCATCGCGGCGTGGGCGGTACGGGCGTGGTTGGCGTGCTCCGCAATGGTTCCGGCAATCGCGCCATTGGGCTGCGCGCCGATATGGACGCGCTGCCGATGGATGAACTGACAGACCTGCCCTTTCGCAGCACGGTAAAGGGGGCGATGCATGCCTGCGGGCATGATGGCCATACCACCATGCTGCTGGGCGCCGCCAAATACCTGGCGGAGACCCGCAATTTCGACGGCATTGTCCATTTCATTTTCCAGCCGGGGGAGGAAGGCTGCGGCGGCGCGCTCGCCATGCTTGAAGATGGGCTGTTTGAGCGTTTCCCCTGCGATGCGATTTACGGCATGCATAACCGCCCCAACATGCCGCTTGGTGAATATGCCATCCGTAGCGGATCCTTCATGGCGGGCGGCGCGTTTTTTGACATCACCATCACCGGCAAGGGCGCCCATGGCGCGCGGCCGGAGGCCTCGATTGATCCCGTACTGGCTGCCTGCCATGTCACGGCTGCTTTGCAATCCATTGTCTCACGCAATCTGTCGCCGCGCGATGTGGCGGTGATCAGCGTAACCAAGGTGGTGGGCGGCGAAGCCTATAACATCATTCCCGAAACTGCTGTGATTTCCGGCACGGCGCGCTTCTTTTCGCGCGAGGTCGGCCAGCAAATCGAAGAAGGGCTGAAGCGCGTGGCGGCAGGGGTCGCGGCCGGCTTTGGTGCCTCGGCCAGCGTGGATTACCGGCTGATCTTCGCCCCCACCATCAATGCGCCGGAACAGACCGAAGCCCTGGCCGCAGCGGCGGCGGAATTGGTGGGGGAAGACAAGGTGGTGCGCGACAAGCCGCCCGCCATGGCGTCTGAGGATTTTTCCTTCATGCTGGAACGGGTGCCTGGCGCCTATATCAATTTCGGCATTGGTGATGGCGCTGAGGTGCATAACCCGCGCTATCAATTCAATGATGAAGCCATTCCCTTTGGCGCGGCGCTTTACGCCCGCGTGGTGGAAAAGGGGTTGCCGGGCGCGTAAGCCCCCTCGAAATCCAGCGCCAAAGCGCCTATATGTGCCCCGTCACTTCGGTGACTATGGCGATAAACACGGCTCGGAATAAGCGTTGGCTTTTGCTCGGCATTGTACCGCCGTTATCGGGCTAAACCTTAAGTGCGAACGATAACAGCCGTGAGGCTGCCGCACTCGCTGCCTAATAGGTAAGCGCGGCTCGGGGGGCGCCGGGCAACAGAAGCCCCCCACTCTTTCCAGGCCGCGCGAAGGGATATAGAGACACCCCGCGATGAGCGAGAAATCCCCCCCACCCGAAAGCCTGCTTCCCTATGAAGCCTGGACCGAAGACGCGATGCGCGAAGTCGCTTGGCGCGCTTTGGAACATGCCGCCGAACACGGCATGCCGGGGGAGCATCATTTTTACTTGAGCTACCGGACAGATCATCCGGGTGTTGCGATCCCAGGGCACCTCAAGGCGAAATACCCTGAAGAAATCACGATTGTTCTGCAGCACCAGTTTGACGACTTGTTTGTGGACAGGGTTGCGGAACGCTTCGGCGTGACGCTGCATTTCGGCTGTGCGCCGGCGAAGCTGGTGGTCCCCTTTGGCGCGCTGACCATGTTCCACGACCCGCATGTGCGCTTCGGCCTGCGCTTCACGCCAAGCGGGCTGGAAGCAGAAAAGGTGGGCCTGCCGCCGATGCCGCAAGCCGCCCCGGAGCCTGCCCCCGCACCGGCACCGCCGGGCGAGGTGGTCAGCCTGGATGCCTTCCGCCGCCGCCCGAATAAGGATGGTGGTTAAGGTAGTACCGCGATCCGCCCGGTATTCTGACGGGCGAAAAAGGCCGGGCGATACATGTCCCGCAGCTCGGCCCCCGGCAATTCGAAGCTACCTGCCGTCACCGCCCGCACGCGCACCGCAATGCGTGCCACGCGGTTTTCGCCTTCCAAGGTCACCGCGGCGGCGAAGCGGTCATCCAGGGCCGGTTGGCTATCAATGGCGGTAAGCTGGCCAAGCCAGGGAAGGCCGGCCACTTCCCCCGCGCCAAAGCGCCCGGTGATTTCCCACCCCGCCGGCAGGCCCTGCTGCACCAGCAATTGATGCCTGTCATCCGCATCCGCGCGGGCTTCCAGCAGCAGAATAAACCCATCCCCAGCGCGCAGCGTATCCAGGTTCAGCGCCGCGCCATCAAGCGCATGGAAATGCCGCGTCACGCGCAGCCCCTGCCGCGCGGCGGGCAGAGCCTCGCGCGGGATGCCGGCAGTGGCGGTCATTTGCCATACGGTTGTGCTGCCCAGGTTCCGCAGTCGTGCCGGCGCCGGAAGCGGCGCCACAATCACTGATGCTGCGGGCAGCACCACGCCATCAAGGCTTGCTTCAATCGGGCGCATGCCTTGGCCCAAACGCGCCGCCGCCAGCACGGCCCAGGCCTGTTCCTGTGTGCTGGTATTCTCCGGCGTGAAATTCTGCCCCGGCAGCGCGCCCATCAGCGCCGCCAGCCGATCCGCGAGCAAGCCGCTTTCCTTGAGCAGGCTTGCCACCGCCAGCGCATCTCGCTGCGCCGTACCGAGATCAAAGCTCCACCAACGCCGGCCTGGGTTGGACAACGCAGCGTTAAAGGCCTGTTCCGCCCGCGCGCGATCCCCGCCACGCGCAAACACCGCGCCCAATTGCGCGAGAGAAAGCGGCGTTGGCATATTGCCGGCGGTTTCCATCAACCGCCGCGCCGCGCCGAGCCGAACCCGCCCCGCCATGGCCAGCGCATGCAGGCGATAGGCTTGCGCGGCGCGTTCTTCCGGCGTCGCCTCACCAGTGTCGCCCACCGCATCATCCAGGAAGCGCAACGCATCATTCAAGGCGGCTTCTGGCAGCGTGGCGCCGGCGCTGCGCGCGCGCAGCAGCGCTTCCACCGCGAAGGGTGTCAGCCATAATTCCGCTTCCGCATTGGCAGACCAAAGGCCGAAGGCGCCATCAAAGCGTTGCCGATCCAAAATGGCCTGCACCGCGGCTTGTAGCCGGGCCGCTTGATCGCCACCGGCTGGCGCGAATAGCCCCGCACTCAGCGCAATCGTGCGCGCTGCACTTTGTTCAAGACAGGCCAAAGGAAAGGCTTCTACGGCACGCAACGCCGCCGCTGCATCATACCGCACCACGGCACCAAGGCTGAGTTCGGCCCGCGCCGTGCCAGTGATGAAACGATCAAAGGCGGGTGCCACTTCACGCTCCGCCCCGCCTGGCAATTCAGCCGATTGCACATCCGTCAGCAATGGCCGCGCGGGGCGAATGGTAATGCGGCTTTCGCGCGTGACGCTGAAACCTTGAGGCCCGCTGAGGCGCAACCGCAACACGCCCTCACCACCCGCAAGCGCGCGCAAGGTCGTTGCAGGTGCCGCGCGTTCGCCGGTGGCAAGCTGCGCTGCCAGGCGCGTCGGCCCTTCAATTTCAATGGCGCCTTCCGTGCTGAGTTCGGCGACAATCTCACCTGCCGGCAATTCGATGTTGTGCATCAGCACCGGCAGCCGCGCCGTATCGCCAGGTGCCAGGAAGCGCGGCAAGGCGGCTTCCACCACCGCCTGATCGCGCACAATCATGGCGCGGCTTGCGGCACCAATGCGCGTGCCTTCCCAGGCGACAGCCATCAGGCGCAATTCACCCGCGAAATCCGGAATCTCCAGCGCGATCACCGCGCTGCCATCGGCGCCCACGCGCACGGGGCCGGAGAATAAGGAGACCAATCTTTGCGGCGGCTGAATGCCCATCCCCGCCAAGCCGCCATCTCCGCCCTGGCGCAGAAGCGCGAGCGCGCCTTCCGCCGGCGCCAATAACCGCCCGTAATCATCGCGGATATCAACGCCAAGCGCGCGCTTGCCGAGGAAATGCGCCACCGGATCCGGTGAGGTAAAGCCGGTCAGGCGCAAAATCCCCTCATCCACTGCAGCCAGCGTCACCATCGCCTCACCGCGCGCGTCAGCAATGCGGATTGGGATTTCCACGCGCTGGCGCGGGCGGATGCGCTCCGGTGCGGTGATTGCCACCTCCAACCGGCGAGGCGCGGGATCAAGCCCGATCCAGGCCAAGCCGAGCGCGCGGCCGGGCCGGCCTTCACGCGCCTCACCAGGGCGATAGGCGGTGATGGCGATGTAAGCGCCCGGCCCCCAGGCGGCATCCACCGGCACTTCAATCTCCGTACCCGCTTCGCTCAGCGTGATTTCGCGCAGCGAGACAAGCCGATCCGTCAGCACCGCAACCGTCGCCGGCCCCGCGAAGGGTGGCGTGATGCGCAGCCGCGCGACTTCCCCGGGCGCGAAAGCTCGGCGTTCCGCGGCGACATCAATCCGGTCCGGAATTTCCGCGCTTTCAACGCCAGCCCAACCGGCACGGAAGCGATAGGATGCCATGCCAAGCCCATCCGCATCGGCAATTTCCAGCCGATACCGACCAAAGGGCAGGCTACGCGCAAAACGCGTGGGCGCGGCGGGGTTGATCGCGATCTCCGCCGCATCCACCGGTTCATCGCGCCACACGGTTTCAAACCGCGCGATGGAATCGCGCATCACCAGCCGCCAATCCGGCCTTTCGCGCAGCAGGCGCAGCCTGAGCCGCGCGGGTGCCGCGCTGCCATCAGGTGCGACGGCGGCGATATCAAACGCCGCTTCCGCGCCGGCATCCACCGCATCGCCCTGAAAGGCCGGGCGCAGCACAGGAAACAGACCCACGGCGCGCACCGGCACGGCAATCTGCGCGCGGCTTTCGCGCCCGCCGGGCTCCGCAATCGCAAGCGTGACATTGGCCTTGATGGGCAGCGTTGTATCCGGTGCGCGCGGCAGGGAAAGCGCCACCACGCCGCGCCCTTCACGATCAAGCGGCGCGATTTCTTGGCGGATCAAATCCGGCGCGAAGCTTTCATCCTGCAGACCAAAGCGCCAGCCGCGCCAGGCTTCAAAAGGCTCGGGGTCCGGCAGCAGGCGAATCTCGGCGTTGCCCGTAAGCCCCGCCCCCGGCGCGCCATACAGGAAGCGCGCCGTGACAGGCAGATCAAGCGCTGTATTGCCTGGCACCAAAGGCCCCGGCGCTGGCCCGGCGGTGACTTCCAACCCCTCAGGCACAAAAGCATCCACGCGGAATTGCGCGCGACCAATCGGTGGCAGAGCAGGATCAGCGAGGGCTTCAATCGTCCATTGGCCATAAACCGCACCATCGGAAAGCCGAAGCGGCCAGGAAATCGCACCACCCATCAGGCGCGGCGGCGTGATTTCCGCCGCGATCTGCCCATTGGGCCGCCGCAGCCTGAGCCTGACTGGCACATCCTGTGGATTGCCGGCGGAATCGCGCAAAAGCCCGGTCAGATTGACGGTCTCGCCAGGACGATAAATGCCGCGATCAAGCCAAAGGAAGGCATCAAGCGGGCCGGGATGCGGGCGGCCCGAGGCGCCCCGATCCGAAAGATCAAAACTCGCCGCTTCAAGATTGAGCGCGGCGAGATCATCCGGCGCTTCGGCATGAATGGCGAAGGGTGCCAATGGCCCCTGCCCGCGCAGCAGCGCGACTGGAAAACGCGCGAGCCCCGCTGCATCCGTGCTCGCTTCCGCCAGCACATCATTATTGCGCGCCATCAGCGCAACGCGCAGGCCGGATTTTACTTGGCCAGATTGAAAGCCGCGCGCCTGTACCGCCAGCCCATCCGCGCCGCGCCAGGCGGTCAGCCCGATATCCGTCACGAAAAACGGAAAGGCGGCGGCGGTGGCTTCTCCACGGCGGGTTTCCGCCTGCCGTGCCGTGATTAAATAAAGCCCGGGCGCGGCATCACGCAGCAGATCAGAAAGCGGCAGCGCATGGCGCGTGAGGCGATTAGGTGTGCCGCCCTGCAATTCCGCACTGCCTTCCCACAACACGCGCCCGCTTTGTTCGCCGATATATTGCGCCATCCATTGATCTAAGGCCTCACCCGGACGCCAGCGTTCGCGGAGCGAAAGCAGATTGCGTTCGGAAAGCCGCACCAGGCGAAGTTGCAATTTTTCGACATTCACGGTGGCGACACCAAGG
This sequence comes from Alphaproteobacteria bacterium, assembly GCA_026400795.1. Taxonomy (GTDB): domain Bacteria; phylum Pseudomonadota; class Alphaproteobacteria; order Acetobacterales; family Acetobacteraceae; genus Neoroseomonas. Next base: position 3,715 of record JAPLOJ010000131.1, on the reverse strand, counting down.
CGCGGGGCCTGGCCGCGCGGCAGGATGAAGGCACGGTTTTCAAATACGATGCGCGCGCTGCGATCCGGCATGGCAATGGCAAGCGGCGTATCGGCGCGTAGATTGCCGCCTTCGCCGGGCAGCCCAGCGCGCAGGATCAGCCGCGTGGTCTGGCCCCAGGGCAGGCCACCCACGCAAAGCTGATCCGCTTCGCGTTCGATGGTGAGGTTGGGCAAGGCAGGGTCAGCGCGCACCCAATCCTCCGCACGCCAATCACTGCGGCGCGCGGGTGGGATGGTGAAGCCAATGCAGGCGCGCGCGGGTTCGGCATCTGGCTCGGGCGTGACGCGCCGCACCAGCATGCCGGCGGCGCGGCGCGCGGTATCAAGCGCTGCCTTGTGGAGCGCGTCATTGGGTAGGCGTTCCACCACCGCTTCCAAAGCTTCTACCTGCTGCGCGAGGCGATCCTGTCGGCGCAGCGCGTCGGCGATCAATAGCAGCGGTGGGACTTCAGGTTCTCCGCCCGGGGCGAATTGAAAGGCGCGCCAGGCGGCTTGCAAAGCGCGGTTATTCTCGGGCGGCGTGCGCGCAAGCTGCGCTTCAGCCAGCGCCAACCAATGATCGGCATTGCTATTGCCAAGCCCGATGCGTTCTTCCAGGGCCGCGGCGGCGGCGGCGAAATCACGCCTTGCGGTGGCTTCCTGCGCGCGGCGCTCGGCCACCGCGCGTTGTTGCGGCGTGCCACCGGCGGGGAAGCGCCGTTGCAGGCTTTGCTGATAGGCGCCGGATTCCTGCGACAAGCCGGGCAACTCAAAGCCCTGCGCCCAGGCAAGGGCCGGGGCCAAGGCCAGCATCAGAATCAGCAAAAGGCGCGGCAGCTTCATCGGGGGGTTCCTCGCCAAAGGCAGGACAGCTTATCACATGTTACGCGGCGGGATGCATCATTGGGTTTTAGGCCGGGGGGTATGGCCTGAGACCTCGGCCCCCGCATCCCGGCTGAGGGCTGCGAGCATGGGAATGGACAGAAGCGTGACCGTGGCCGCGACGAGGAAGCCAGTGGAGAAATCCGCAAGTGCAAGCGCTGGCCGCCCGGCGATCAGGCGCGATGCCTCCAGCGTCGTGGTGGCCAGCACCACGCCAAGCGCGGGCGATAATTGCTGCAAGGTGCTGTAGAAGCTGGTGGCGGCAGAGAGTTTTTCCGGCTGCACATCAGCAAAAACCAGCGTATTGAGCGAGGTGAATTGCAGGCTGCGAAACAAGCCGCCGCAAGCCAGGAGCAGAAATATCGCCGCGACCGGCCAGGCGGGATTGGGAAAGGCCAGCAGCGCGATCCCGGCTGACGCCAAGACACCATTGATCAACAGCGCGTTGCGAAAGCCAAAGCGCCTGAGCAGCGGGCGCACCAGCGGCTTCATGGTGAAGGCGCCAAGCGCAGTCGCGAAGGATATCAGCCCGCTTTCGGAAGCCGACATGCCAAAGCCGATTTGCAGCATGATGGGCACCAGAAAGGGAACCGCGCCGGCACCAACACGAAACAGGCTGCCGAAAAGTGCCGGTTGGCGAAAGGTGGGGATTTTGAGCAGCGCGATATCAATCGCAGGCCGTGGCGCGCGGCGGCACTGGAAATAAGCGGCGACGCCAATCAGCAGGCCGGCCGCGAGCGCAACCTCAGGCCAGGGATCGGCCACCACTTGCCGTCCCACGGTTTCAAGCCCGAACATGCCTAGCGCCAAGGCAAGCCCCACCAGTGCCAGGCCAAGCACATCAGGCTTGCCCGGATTGGTTGGTGGAATGGCAGGGATTTTCCACGCCACCAGCAAGAAACCGATCAACCCGATCGGTACATTGATCCAAAATACCGCACGCCAGCCGAAAAGATCAGTGAGGATGCCACCCAATGGCGGGCCGCAGACGGGCCCGAGCAATGCCGGCATGGTAAGCCAAGCCATGGCGGAAAGCAGTTCTTCCTTGCGAACACCGCGCAGCAGCAAAAGCCGCCCAACCGGGAACATCATGGCACCACCCGCACCTTGCAGGATGCGAAAGGCGATCAGGTCTTCCAAGCCGCGCGCCTGGCCAGAAAGCGCGGAGGCCGCAACAAAGACGATAATGGCCAACATGAAAACACGCTTGGCGCCGAAGCGATCCGCGATCCAGCTTGAAAACGGAATAAAGACCGTGAGTGCCACCAGATAGGAAGTGATGGCCGCCCCCAAGCGCGCCGGGTCTTCGCCCATATCGCGCGCCATGCTGGGCAGCGCGGTGGCAACCACCGCGCTATCCAGGTTTTGCATCAGCAGCGCAGAGGCGACAATCAACGCAATGACGCGGTGATTGGCATGGGCCGCGGGCTGTTCCATCACGCGCGGCTTCAGGGGCGCAGGATCACGCGGCCGGCACTTCGCCTGGCGGTGACCTCATTCATCGCTTCGCGGAATTGCTCCAACGGATAGGCCGCGTGGATTTCAGGCTTCAGCGCGCCCGCCTTCCACCAGGCCATCAATTGATCCCAAAGGGCGCGCGCGGCGGGCGCGTGGTCTCGGCGCCCATCGCCTGGGGACCAGCCGACATAGGTGCCCCAATTCACGCCAATCACGCCGATATTCTTGAGCAGCAGGATATTCGTTTGCAGCGTTGGAATGCCGCCACCGGCGAAGCCAACCACAACAAGATTGCCTCCATCAGCGAGACACCGCAGGCTTTCATCAAAGGCAGGCCCGCCAATGGTATCCACCAGGCAATCCACGCCTCGTCCGCCTGTGGCTGCGCGTACCGCATCGCGGAAGGGTACCGCGCTATCCAGCACCACATCCGCGCCGCGTGCGCGGAGCATTTCGTGCTTTGCCACGCCAGCGCGCGCAATCACTTTCGCGCCGCAGGCCTTGGCTATTTCAACCGCGGCGAGGCCAACGCCACCCGCCGCCCCATGGACCAGCACCCAATCGCCCGCCTTGATCCTGCCGCGCCACAACAACGCCGCGCCGGCGGTTGGGTAAGAAATCGGGAAGGCGATTGCGGGCTCCAGTGGCAGGCCATCAGGGATGGCGATGGTATGGATATCATCGGCAATGGCTTCTTCTGCCATGCCGCCCCAATCCAACACAGCGAAAACCCGTGTGCCGGGTGGCGGCGCATCGGCATCTGGTGCCGCTTCCAGCACAGTGCCGACAATCTCCGTGCCGGGTGTGAAGGGCAAAGGCGGTTTGCGTTGATACTTCCCCGCCACCACCAATTGCGTCGCGAAGGAAACCCCCGCCGCCGCCACTTTTATCCGAACGCCATGCGGGCGCAGTGCCGGGCGCGGCACATCCTTGACCTCGAGCGCGTCAAAATCCCGCCAGCTTTCGCAAATGATCGCACGCATCACGCGGCCTCATCCTGCATGATCATATCAGCACCCTTTTCGCCAATCATGATGGTTGGCACATTGGTGTTGCCGGTGGTGAGTGTTGGCATGACGGAAGCATCAATCACGCGAAGCCCGGCAATGCCGCGTAGCCGAAGGCGGCTATCCACCACACTCGCGGGGTCTTCACCCATGCGGCAGGTGCCAACTGGGTGATAGATGGTGGTGCCATATTGGCGGGCAAAGGCGAGTAGTTCATCATCGGTCTGCACCGCTGGCCCCGGCAGAATTTCCTTCACGCTATAGGGCGTGATGGCGGCTTGCGCGAAAATCTCGCGCACCATGCGCAGACCGCGCGCGAGCAATTCCTGATCGCTCCGCGCCGAGAGG
>JAPLOJ010000252.1 GCA_026400795.1 Alphaproteobacteria bacterium | reverse complement strand
CACGGCGGCTCAATTCGCCGCGGCGCCGGGCATCGCGCGTCCTGAACAGATCACCCTGCTCGAGGAAGATCGCATTTCGGGTTATTTCGGTGGCGGCCATTTCTACGCCACGCCTGAGCGTAGCGAGTCCTGCCTGTGAGCAAGCCCGCCCGCCCCCGCCTGACTGAGCATGGTTTGGAGCCAGTGCGCGGTCTTCCGGAAGCGCTGCCTCCCGGAGAGGTCTTGCTTTGGCAAGGGGCGCCAGCATGGGCGGAGGTCGCCCAGCGAGTGTTTCTTGTGCGCTGGGTCTTCGGCTACTTCTTGATCTTGGCGCTCTGGGAAATATTCAGTGCCGCCATGCAGGGGGGGGAATTGGTCACGGCATTTGGCGCTGCGGCTGTGATTCTCCTTGGCGGTGGGGTCGCGATTGGCATACTTGCCTTGCTTGCCAAGATCGTTGCACGCAGCAGTGTTTATTCCATCACCTCGCGGCGCTTGGTACTGCGCGTCGGTGTTGCCTTGCCGATTACCATCAATATCCCCTTCGTCGCTATCGCGGGGGCATATCTGCGCAATCGCAAGGATAGCAATGGCGATATAGTGCTGGAATTGCTCCCCTCACATCGCATTTCCTGGATTGCTCTGTGGCCGCATTGCAGTGGCTGGAGCCTTGGTCGGCCAAAGCCCATGCTTCGCGGTGTGGAGAATGTAGCGGAAGTGGCTCAGATACTGGGTAATGCGGTGGCTGCCACTTCGGGTGCAGGTATCAGCCGCAGCGTATCAGGGCCAGAAGCCGCGATGCCTAGTGGCGCGACGGCAATGGCGTAACGGGACGAAAATGGCATCCAAGGCAATAGCGCCGCGCGCTGACTACCTGGGCTACGGGCTTGGGGCGATTATGGCCTTTGTTCTTGCGTTTGTCGTGCTGAGCGCAGGCGAAAAGAATCAGGACCGCCGTCCTGTAAATGAGGCAACCTTTGCTCGCAGTGTTCTATTTAGCGATCGGCTTGATGGCGGGATTTCCATCCGTGATGCCTCGACCGGCCAAATGATTGGCGAAATCTCGCCCGGTGAGGGCGGCTTTGTGCGCGGTGCCCTGCGCGGCTTTGCGCGCGAAAGAAGACTGGAAAATCCTGGCATGGAAAGCCCTTTTCGGTTGGCTGCTGTGCCGGGTGGAGCTATCATTCTGGAAGACCCGGTAAGCGGGCGCTGGACGGATCTGCGGGCTTTTGGTGCGACAAACGTGCAAAGCTTCGCCGATATTCGTTTCAAAAAAAATGAGGAAGGCAAATGAACGAAAGAAACGAAAGGCGGAGGGGAAGACGCTTCGACGTACCCTGTACCGTTGAAATCGAACGCAGCTTTGATAGTTTTCACGCCTATGCGGTGCCTGAAGACGTGATGCTGCGTCCTGGTGATCAGGTGATCGTGCATGGCGCGCCTGCCCAGGTGGCATTCGGTGAAAAATACAGCTTCGAAACCTCAGCTACCGTCATTCGGGCAGGTTTCTTTCGCCGGCATTGGACGCAGTTTTGTTCGATCCTAGAACTTACCGAACTCTATCACGTGGGCTTTGAGCCGAAGGAGGCCACATGAATGCGGTGAGCCATCCGATGCGGGAAAACCTCTCGCGTGAAACAACAGAATTGGCGCTGACCGAAACTCCTCTTTCGCCGCGCTTCTACACCACTGATTTTGCAGCGATGGACGCCATCAATGTAGAGCCCGTTCGCGCCGAATGGGATCGCTTGATGGAGGAATTCCATCGCGACCCCAATAAGGGCCACTTTGTCCGTGATGAGCGGTTTGACGCTTTTCGGCTGGATGCCTTGCCAGAGGGCTTGCAGAAGGAATTGGTTGATTTTCTAGTGAGCAGCGTGACAGCAGAATTTTCTGGCTGCGTACTCTACGCGGAAATCAAGAAGCGCGTGAAGAACCCTGACATACGCGAGCTGTTTTCAGTCATGGCGCGTGATGAAAGTCGCCATGCTGGCTTCATCAATGACGCGTTGAAGGACCTTGGCATTGGGGTTGATCTTGGCTTTCTGACACGCGCCAAGAAGTACCACTACTTCCAGCCGAAATTCATTTTCTACGCTACCTATCTGAGCGAGAAGATCGGCTACGCGCGCTACATCACGATCTTCCGTCAATTCGAACGTCATCCAGAACTTCGTTTCCATCCAATTTTCCAGTGGTTTGAGAATTGGTGCAATGACGAATTCCGCCATGGGGAAGCCTTTGCGCTGCTGATGCGCGCCAATCCGAAGCTACTGACTGGTGTTAACGCTTGGTGGTGCCGTTTCTTCCAGCTAGCGGTTTTCGCCACAATGTATGTGCGCGACCATGGGCGCCCGGAATTCCATAAGGCGCTTGGCATGACGCCCACGGAATATGATCGGCAAGTGTTCAAAATCACTGAGGAGATTTGCCGTCAGGTATTCCCCGTGACTTTGGATGTGGATGCGCCTGGCTTCATGGAAGACATGGATCGGCTCCTGCAGGTATCGGAGAAAATGAGCGATGCGCGCCGGCAAGGTGGCATTGGCGGAGGGGTGCGTCGTATCGGTCTCGGCATTTCTGCGGCGACCACCTTCGCAAAGCTATTCTTCCGTCGCCCGAGGAGGCAACCGCTTCCTGCCGAAATTCGCCTCTCACCGGTTTGGTAGCGAAGCGCCATGCCTGAGAGCGTGACCGCCGCCCTGATTGCCATCTTTCTTTGGTGGCTGACGACTGGCGTCATTCTTTTTGCGGTTGCGACACTTGCGCATCAGCGCCTGACCCTTGGCGCGGGTTCAATGATCTTGCTTTCTGCTGGTCTGATCACACTGCATCAGACCGCAGAGGATGTGAGCGCCGCCGGGGCCTATCTTTCCTTCCTGGCTGCCTTGGCGATTTGGGGTGCGGTGGAGATCAGCTTCCTTGGTGGGCTGATCACCGGGCCCAATCGCAAGGAATTGGCGTCTGATCTCACGGGCCTGCAACGCTTTTGGTCCGCAACGCGGGTTGTGCTCTGGCACGAAATATTCATCCTGCTGCTGGGTTTCCTGCTGATCATGGCGTTCGCGCATGGGCCCAACCGCATCGGCCTGATGACCTATGGCATTTTGTGGGTTATGCGCCTCAGCGCCAAGCTCAATTTGTATCTGGGCGTGCGCAATACGGGCGAGACGCTGCTGCCGGAGCATCTGCGCTACATGAGTAGCTATTTCGCCCATCGGCCAATGAATCTGCTGTTCCCCTTTTCCATCACGCTCGGCACACTTTTGAGTGCCTGGCTCTTCCATCAGGCTTTTGCCGTTGGCGCGGATGCACATCAGCTGGTTGGCTTTATGTTGATCGCGACAATCGCCTCACTGGCCGTGATTGAACATTGGTTCCTGATGCTCCCGCTGCCGATTGAAGCGCTTTGGCGTTGGGGAATGCGCGACAAGAATGCGCCAGCACAGACGGCGACCTGGTTCACCGATAGGAGCGGCCCTTTTGATACGCGGCCTTTGGATGCGCTTTTGGCGCGCATCACCGCTGGTGCTTATGGATCGATTGAGAGCCTGAGAGGTTCCATTCGGTCGCCCGAAGGGTGGCTCTCGCTCGATTTTGTAGATGGTACCATGCATCTGCGGCGCGCTGCCGCAACCGAGGCCTCACGGACTGGCATTATCGTCACAGGTCGACTGTTGGATATGCACGGTATTCAGTCAGAGTTTGAAGATTATGCGCTGAGGCATGGCGCATGAGGAAAAGCATCACCAAAGGCATGGCGTGGGGCCTTTTTTCGGGGAGTTGTACCGAAAGCGACCTGCGCACAATCGCAAGACCTGGAAAGTTATTCTGGGCAAGGAGAATGTGACATGAATTACGAGGAATTCTTCCAAGGGCAGCTTGATAGCCTTCGCCGTGAGGGCAGATACCGCGTCTTTGCCGATTTGGAACGTCGCCGCGGCGAATTCCCGCGCGCCACACGCCATGACAAGGGTGTTCGTGGTGAGGTGACGGTGTGGTGTTCGAATGACTACCTTGGCATGGGTCAGCACCCTGATGTGCTGGATGCCATGCATGAAGCGCTGGATCGCTGCGGTGCAGGTGCGGGTGGTACGCGCAATATCTCCGGCACCAATCACGAACATGTTCTGCTTGAACGCGATCTGGCGGCGCTGCATGGGCGTGAATCGGCGCTGCTGTTCAATTCCGGCTATATGTCAAACTGGGCGTCGCTTTCTACGCTCGGGTCGAAAATTCCCGGCTGCGTCATCGTTTCCGATGAAATGAACCACGCCTCCATGATTGAAGGCATACGTCACAGCAAAGCGAAGCGGGTTCTGTTCAAGCATAATGATGTGGCTGATTTGCGCCGCGTGCTGGCGGAACTGCCGAAATCAGCGCCGAAATTGGTGGCGTTCGAAAGCGTCTATTCCATGGATGGCGATATCGCCCCCATCAGTGATATCTGCGATGTTGCCGATGCCCATGATGCAATGACCTATTGTGATGAAGTGCATGCGGTTGGGCTTTATGGCCAAAGCGGCGGCGGCATCACGGAACGCGATGGTATTGCGGGTCGCGTGACGGTGATTGAAGGCACGCTTGCCAAGGCATTCGGCGTCATTGGCGGCTATATCGCCGGCAGCGCTGCCATGTGTGATTTCGTGCGTTCCTACGCCTCGGGCTTCATTTTCTCAACGGCGCTGCCGCCGGCGATTGCGGCAGGTGCCCGCGCTGCCATACGCCATTTGCGTCAGAGCAATCTTGAACGGGAGCGCCTGCATGAGCGCGCGGCGACGCTTCGGCAGCGCTTGAACGCTGTTGGCGTGCCGCATCTTGATAACCTCAGCCACATCGTCCCAGTGATGGTTGGCGATCCGACTCTCTGCAAGCAGCTCAGTGATACATTGCTCGATGAACACGGCATTTACGTGCAACCCATCAATTATCCAACCGTGCCGCGCGGTACGGAAAGGCTGCGTATTACGCCGTCGCCCGTCCACACTGATGCGGATATGGATCATTTGGTGGAATCGCTGGAACGGGTTTGGGCGCAGTTTCGGTTGCGGCGGGCCGCGTGATGGACGGCGCAGTATCGGGTTTCCAGCCGGCCAATAGGTCCGGCCAGGAAGCGCAGCTTTCTCGTCGAGCAGCGCCACGCCCGAGTGCAGAAAAAGCCGATAAGGCAATCCCGACGCCCCGCCGCAACGCCTATCCCTTCAGCGCTATTGTCGGGCAGGAGGAGATGAAGCGTGCGCTGATGATTGCCGCTGTTGATCCAAGCATTGGTGGTGTTCTCGTGTTTGGGGATCGCGGTACCGGTAAATCTACGGCAGTGCGCTCACTTGCAGCGCTATTGCCGGAAATGGCTGTTGTCGCCGGCTGTCCTTTTGCTTGCGATCCAGTGGCACCGCTTGCGTCCTGTTCGCATTGCAGCGCACTGCCCAAAGGCAGAAAAGCGGAAAAGCGGATGGTCCCGGTGCCGGTGGTGGATTTGCCTCTTGGTACCACGGAAGATCGCCTGGCGGGCGCGCTTGATATCGAAAGGGCTTTGGCCCAAGGCATCAAGGCTTTCGAGCCAGGGCTGCTTGCCGCCGCGCATCGCGGGTTTCTCTACATTGATGAGGTGAACCTGCTTGAAGATCACTTGGTTGATCTTCTGCTGGATGTCGCTGCTTCGGGCGAGAATGTGGTGGAGCGCGAAGGCATCAGCCTGCGCCACCCGGCGCGTTTTGTGCTGATTGGTAGCGGCAATCCCGAAGAAGGTGAATTGCGCCGGCAATTGCTTGATCGCGTCGGCCTTTCGGTTGAAGGCTCAACACCGACAGACCTTGCCAGCCGGGTTGAAGTCGCGATGCCTATGACCGGGATGCTTCTGGCTTCATCAAGCAATGGGCGGAGGATGAGGCGCGCACGCGTGAGACAGTCCTTGCCGGCAGAAAGCGACTGAGTTCAGTCACGCTCCCGCTTGGCACGATTGAACAGGCTGCCAAGCTTTGCATGGCGCTCGGCACCGATGGGTTGCGGGGTGAATTGACCCTGGTGCGCGCAGCACGGGCACTTGCCGCGCTTGAAGGTGATTTGGAAGTCGGAACGGTACATCTGCGCCGTATTGCGGCTTCCGCGTTGCGGCATCGGTTGCGCCGCAATCCCCTTGATGAAACTGTTGCCACGACGCGCGTGGAAAAGGCGCTCGAAGACGTCTTCGGGCCATGAGGATGCGGCGCCGGAGCCTCAATCGATGAGTGGTCTCGCCGCAACCAGCGCCGATGCAAAGCGCATCGAGACTCCGGATGCGGAGGATGTGGCGCTTCAGATTGCGGCGTTGCTGGCGGTTGATCCTGCTGGCCTTGCCGGTGTTGTGCTGCGCGGGCCGGCTGATCCAAGGCGGGATGAATGGCTTGAAGCCTTGCGCAAGATGCTGCCGGTTGGCGTGCCATGGCGGCGCGTGCCTTTGGGTATCGCCGATACCCGCTTGCTGGGTGGGCTTGATCTTACCTCAAGCCTGAGTGCCGGACGACCCATCGCGCAACAGGGCCTGCTGGCCGAGGCTGACGGCGGAATCATCATCCTGCCCATGGCTGAGCGCGTGGAAAGCCAGGTGATTGCGCGCATCGCCGCGGTGCTGGATCACGGTGCGCTGCGCGTGGAGCGTGAGGGTATTACGCTTGCGCGCGATACGCGCTTCGGCGTCGTTGCGCTTGATGAAGGTGCCGGCGAAGACGAACAGGTAACTGAAGCGCTTTCAGATCGCCTCGCGTTCCGGCTTAGCTTCGAACCCTTTGGATTGCAGCGCGCGGTGCCTGATATGCCGACCCGTGCGGAGATTGAGGCAGCGCGGCGGCGCCTCGCACATGTCGGAATACCGGCGGATCTGCCGCAAGCCTTTTGCGCGGCAGCCTTGGCGCTTGGTATTCTATCCCTGCGTGCGCCTATTTTTGCGCTGCGTTGCGCCCGCGCTGCCGCGGCGCTTGCGGGGCGCGCGGAAGTAACCCGGGAAGATGCGGCGCTTGCGGCGCAACTCATTCTGGCACCACGCGCGCGGCAAGTGCCCGAGGCACCCGCTGAAGAACAGGAACAACCGCCCGAACAACAGCAGGACGAACAGCAGGAAGAATCATCCAATTCGGACACGCAGCAGCAGCAAGACCAGCCATCACTGGAAGACCTTGTGCTTGCGGCGGCGCAGGCAAGCCTGCCGGCGGGATTGCTCGCGGGGCTTGGTGTCGCGGCACGGCAAATGGCGCGTCAGGCGGCATCGTCCGGCAGATCAGGCATGATGCGCCGTTCCGCCCAGCGCGGTCGGCCCATTGGCGCGCGCCCGGCGGCGTGGCGTGCGGGGCTGCGTTTGGCTTTGGTGGAAACGCTCCGCGTTGCCGCACCTTGGCAGGAATATCGCCGCCGCGAAAAACCGCATCACGCAGCGCTGGTGCATATCCGCCGAGAAGATGTGCGCATTCGCCGCTACAAGCAGAACAGCGAAACCACCACCATCTTCCTGGTGGATGCTTCAGGTTCGGCTGCGCTGCATCGCCTAGCGGAAGCCAAGGGCGCGGTCGAATTGCTGCTTGGCGATTGTTATGTGCGGCGCGATCGCGTGGCAGTGATTGCCTTCCGTGGCCGCGGCGCGGAAGTGCTGCTTGAACCTACACATTCGCTGGTGCGCGCCAAGCGCAGCCTGGCCGCTTTGCCTGGTGGTGGTGGTACGCCGCTCGCGGCCGGCATGGTGGCCGGTTATGCCATGGCGGAAGCCAGTCGCAAGCGCGGGCAAACCCCGGTGATTGTCGCGCTGACAGATGGTCGCGCCAATGTCACGCGTGATGGTTCGGGCGGGCGCGCCATAGCGGAATCCGAAGCGCTAGATTCGGCGCGGTTGTTCAGGGCATCTGGCATCGCCGCGTTGCTGATTGATACGGCGCCACGGCCGCATCCTTTCTCACGAGACCTCGCCTCTGCCATGGGCGCGCGCTATGTGCCGCTGCCTTTTGCCGATGCGGCGCGTATGTCGGCTGCCGTGCGCCAAGCCGCGCTTGCGCCAGCGTCAGGGTCTTGATGCCGTGGCCGCGTCCGGAGATTTTCCAAGCTGGGAAAGGGATGGGCGCGATTGGCCGAACAGGGAATCGAGCCAGTTTGTCGAAGCCGGCGGGCTGCGTTGGCATGTGCAGCGGATGGGGCAGGGGCCTTGCCTTTTGTTGCTGCACGGCACGGCGGCGGCCACGCATAGCTGGCGCGATCTGGCGCCACTGCTCGCGCCACATTTCACGCTGATTGCGCCAGATCTGCCAGGGCATGGCTTTACTGCAAGCCTGCCGCAGGCGCGAGTTTCGCTTGCAGGTTTTTCGGCGGCCTTGCATGCGCTGCTGCAAAAGCTTCAGGCCTCACCCGATGTGGTGCTGGGCCATTCGGCGGGGGCGGCAATTGCGCTGCGTATGGCGTTAGATGGCGCCATCGCGCCCCGCGCCATCTTCAGCCTGAATGGTGCATTGCTGCCTTTGGGTGATGAGCATTCGGCTTTTTTCACGCGGGCCGCGCAGTTGATGGTGGGCTTGCCCTTTGTTTCCAGGCTTTGCGCCTGGCGCGCTTCCAAACAGGAAGTGGCGGCCAAGCTGCTGCGTGATACGGGGTCTGATATCGGCCCGCGCGGTGTTGAATTATACACGCGGCTTTTTGGCTATTCCGGGCATATTCGCGCTGCGCTGACGATGATGGCGCAATGGGAATTGCGCCCCTTGCTGCGTGATTTGCCGCGGCTTGATACAGCGCTGTTCCTGATGGTGGGCAGCCGCGATCGCGCCGTACCGCCCATGCAGGCGCGGCGCATTCAGGCCATCCTTCCCGCCGCGCGCATCTTTACCCTGGAAGGGCTTGGCCATCTGGCGCATGAAGAAGCGCCACAATTGGTCGCCGATGCGCTGCTTAAGGAATGGTCGCGCCTTGCGCAAAATGTCACCGGGGCGGCGGCATGAGCTTCGATAACGTGCTCCCCCCATCCTATGCCAAGCGCGTGGAACTGAATGATGAAGTGCATGCGCGTCCGCCGGAGATGCTCTTCTCCCCCTGCCGCGTTTCACAGATTGCGCTGCTGCCGACAGCCGACGAAGCACGTGATGCGCCCTGGGCCGCGCTTTGCGCACTCGCGCAACGCTTTTCCGTGCCGCCCCCGGCGCCAGGTGCCAATCATTACAGCGCGGATTTCGGACCCTTTCGCCTGAAATGGGAAAGGCATGGCGAATTCAGCCGCTTTATGGTGGTGGTTGCGGGCGCAGAACCTGAGCCCTTCGCGGCGGCGGCCATTCACGCCCTGCCAGCGGAATGGCTGAAAGCCTTGCCTGGGCAGGTGATCGCTGCCGCGCATGTTACGCTGCTCGCTTCCAAGGATGTGCCTCTGGCCATCAGTGAAATCTCGCGGCGTTATTTTCGTGATCATATGCTGGTGGGTGGTCCGCTGGTGAGTGGCCAAGCACATGCCTTCACGGATTTTCGCATCCAGGATGATGGTTTCAGCCGTTTCCTGATTTATGATGGCGGCATGTCGCCCTATCAGGCGGGGCGGCTCACGCAGCGCCTGCTTGAGATGGAAACCTACCGCATCATGGCGCTGCTGGCGCTGCCGGTCGCGCAGGAAGTGGCGCCGCAAATCGGCGCGCAGGAACGTGAATTGGCGGAAATCAGCGCGGCGCTGGTGGAAGCGCAGGAAGCGGATGAACCGCTGCTGCTGCAACGCCTGACGCGCATGGCGGCTGAAGCCGAAAGCCGCGAATCGCGCCATCGTTTCCGCTTTTCCGCCGCCGCTGCCTATTACGAATTGGTGCGCAACCGCATTCAGGAATTGCGAGAGACGCGTATGGAAGGCATGCAGACCTTCGGTGAATTCACCGAACGTCGCCTGGCGCCGGCCATGAATACCTGCCAGGCGGTCGGCGCACGGCAGGAAATGCTGTCCCAACGCGTGGCGCGTGCCACCCAGCTTCTCTCGACGCGCGTGGATATTACGCGCGAAAGGCAGAACCAGGCCTTGCTCGCTTCCATGGAACGGCGCGCGCGTCAGCAGCTGAGGTTGCAGCAGGCGGTTGAAGGGTTTTCCGTGGCCGCCATCACCTATTACGTGGTTGGGCTTGTCGCCTATCTGGCCAAGGGTTTGGCCATTTCAGGGGCCGATTTCCGCGAAGAAATCGTCACCAGTATCGCCATTCCAGTCGTTGCTTTGGCTGTGGCGCTTGGTGTGCGCCGCTTCCGGCGCCGGACGGCAGTAAATGACTGAAACAAAGAAAATTATCGAACACCTGAGGGGGTACGCATGTCTGGACTGACCGGTATTTCTGCCGAAGATCTTGCGGCTTGCAACAAACTGCTGGCGGGTGGTTCCAAAAGCTTCCGCGCCGCATCCTTCCTTCTGCCGCGCCGCATCGCCGCCCCGGCTGCCGCGCTCTATGCCTTTTGCCGTGTTGCGGATGACGCGATTGACATGAGCGATGACCCCACGGCGTCACTTGCGCTGCTGCAACAGCGCCTGGATGGCGCCTATGCCGGGCGGCCTTGGAATCACGTGGCGGATCGTGCTTTTGCGGCGGTTGTCGCGCAATATGGCGTACCGCGCGCCCTGCCAGCGGCGCTGCTGGAAGGCTTCGCCTGGGACGCCAAAGGTCAATTCTATGAAGATATCGCCGCGCTGGAAGCCTATGCTGCGCGGGTGGCTGCGACCGTCGGTGCCATGATGACGCTGCTGATGGGCGTGCGTTCACCGGAAGCGATTGCGCGCGCCTGTGATCTTGGCCTTGCCATGCAGCTTACTAATATTGCCCGTGATGTCGGCGAAGATGCCAAGGCAGGGCGGGTTTATCTGCCGCAATCCTGGCTGGCTGAAGAAGGGCTTTCGGCGGAAGGGCTGATCGCCAATCCTACCTTTTCCCCAGCACTTGGTCGCGTGGTTGCGCGGCTGCTGGGGGCCGCAGAAGCACATTATCGCCGCGCCTGGCCCGGCATTGCGCTGCTGCCTTGGGATTGCCGCCCAGGGATTGGCGCGGCGCGCTTAGTCTATGCCGAAATCGGGCGAGAAGTGGAACGCCAGGGTCTCGATTCCGTCTCTCGCCGTGCGGTGGTGTCCGGGCGGCGCAAGGCCTGGCTATTGGCGCGTGCCGCCGGCGCCCTAGCCGCGCAACAGGATGGCGCAGATGTAGCGCCATCGCATGCCACGCGCTTTCTGGTGGATGCGGTGCGCGCGGCACCTGCGCCGGAAGGGCCGCCGGTGGGTGCTGGCTACGGCGAAAGGCTGGTTTGGGCGTTGGAATTGATGGACCGCGCGGATCGTGACACGCGATTTGCCGCGCGTGCATGAAAAAGCCTTGACATGAGTGTCAAGATAACTGGACAATCAATAAGTATCAAAAAACTTACATAGGGCTGCCGCGACATGCTTGCGTCACCCCTTGGGAGGTAACGCATGGACGCCTTGGCCCGTATTGAGAGCAGCCTCGCAGACGCGGTGCTCTCCGCCGAGACAAGCGGCACCCCGCCCCGCCTCGCCGCCGCGCTGCGGCACGCGGTTTTCCCGAAAGGGGCGCGTATTCGCCCACGCCTGACGCTGGCCGTTGCCGCAGCTTGCGGTGATAACCAGCCAAGGCTTGCCAGCGCCGCAGCCGCCGCGATTGAACTGCTGCATTGCGCCAGCCTGGTGCATGATGACCTTCCCTGCTTTGACGATGCGGATATGCGCCGGGGCCGGCCTTCTGTGCATCGTGCCTTTGGCGAACCGCTGGCGGTGCTCGCCGGGGATGCCTTGATTGTGCTGGCCTTCCAAACCGTGGCGCGCGCTGGCTGCGGCGCGCCGGAACGGCTTGGCCCGGTGATCAATGCCATTGGCGATGGCGTCGGCGTGCCCTTTGGCATTGTTGCCGGGCAGGCCTGGGAATGTGAACCGCGCGCCGATCTTTCCGAATATCAGCGGCAAAAGACCGGGGCGCTTTTTGCAGCCGCATCGGTTGCCGGCGCCGCGGCAGCAGGTGTGGCTGATGCGGAAGCCTGGCGCCTGCTGGGGGATCGGCTGGGTGAGGCCTTCCAGGTTGCCGATGACCTGCGTGATGCGGTGGAAGATGAAGCCAGCATTGGCAAGCCCGTTGGGCGCGACAAGGCACTCGGCCGGCCAAGTGCCGTGCTGCAATTGGGCCTGGATGGCGCGGTCGCGCGGTTGAAGACGCTTGCCAATGCGGCGGTGGAATCGATTCCCGACTGCCCCGGCCGCACCTTGCTGCGCGCGGCCATGCTGGAAGAAGTGGGCCGGCTTTTGCCGCGCAAACTGGCCGCGGCCTGAGCCATGGCGAGGGCCATGCCGCTGCCCCCGGAAAGGGCTGATGGGGTTCAGGGGGTGTCCTGGTCTGATCGCTTCAGCGCCTGGCGCGAATCTCTGACCGCGCGCCCTGGCTTCCGCGCCTGGGCCGCGCGTTTTCCGCTGACCCGCCCGCTGGCGCGGCGCCGCGCGCGGGAATTATTCGATCTCTGCGCTGGGTTTGTTTATTCGCAGGTGTTGGCCGCCTGTGTGCGGCTGAAGCTGTTTGAGGCTTTGCACGAAGCACCGGCGGAAGAAAGCGCCTTGGCCGCGCGACTCGGGCTTTCGCCTGAAGCGATGAGCCGGCTTTTGGTGGCTGCCGAATCGCTCCGGCTGGTGCGCCGGCGGGCGGATGGCGCCTGGGCGCTTGGCGAATTGGGCGCGGCCATGATCGGCAATCCCGGCATCGCCGCCATGGTGGAACACCATGCCATGCTCTACGCCGATCTGGCGGATCCGGTGGAATTGCTCCGCCGCGAAAGGGGCGGCACGGCCTTGGCGCAATATTGGGCCTATGCCGGCGCCGCGCAGCCAGGGGCGCTGCCGGGCGAGAAAGTTTCTGATTACACGGCCTTGATGGCGGCCAGCCAGCCCATGGTGGCGCAGGAAGTATTGGCGGCTTACCGCTTTGGCCAGCATCGGCGGTTGATGGATGTGGGCGGCGGCAGCGGCGCCTTCCTGACCGCCGTTGGCAAGGCAAACCCCGGGCTTGATCTGCTGCTGTTTGACCTGCCAGCGGTGGCTGAGCAGGGCCGGCAGCGCTTCGCCCGCGAAGGGCTTGCGGACCGCGCAATGGCGATGGGTGGGGATTTCACCACCGATTCGCTGCCCTTGGGCGCCGACATCATCAGCCTGGTGCGCGTGCTGCACGATCATGATGATGATGTCGTGCAAGCCCTGCTGCGGCGCGTGCGCGCAGCCCTGCCGAAAGGTGGACGGGTGCTGATTGCCGAACCAATGGCCGGCACAGCCGGGGCCGAGCCCATGGGCGGCGCCTATTTCGGCTTTTACCTGCTTGCGATGGGTAGGGGCCGCCCGCGACGGCCGGATGAACTGGCCGCGATGCTGACCTCTGCCGGCTTCACCGGCGCGCGCTTGATGCCCACCGATACGCCGCTTTTGACCCGGGTGATGCAAGCCGATGCGACAAGTTGAAGTGACATGACTCTTTTATTGTCAATTTCGCTTGACAGATACAAACGTCACATTAGAGTTACAAAATCGAATGAGGAGTCCAAGGGTGGAAACACTCGCTATCCTGCTCAGCGCACCCGAACAGCTCTCGCTGTCGCGTCTGACATTGACGCCACCAGGCGTGCAGGATGTTGTCGTGGACATTGACTGGAGCGGCATCAGCACTGGAACAGAACGTCTGCTCTGGTCCGGGCGCATGCCATCCTTTCCCGGTATGGGTTACCCGCTGGTACCTGGTTACGAATCCGTGGGCCGAGTGGTCCAGGCGGGCGCGGAAGCCGGCAGGCAATTGGGTGAAGCGGTTTTCGTGCCAGGCGCACGTTGCTTTGGTGATATTCGCGGATTGTTTGGTGGCGCTGCCGCGCGGCTTGTGGTGGCCGGTGCGCGCGTAACACCGGTGGACCCTGCGCTTGGCGCGGACGCGGTGCTGTTGGCGCTGGCAGCGACGGCGCATCACGCCATTGTGCTGCCGCACGCAGCCATTCCGGAATTGATCATCGGTCATGGCGTTCTGGGGCGCCTGCTGGCGCGCATTGTCATCGCTGCCGGCCATCCCGCACCCATGGTCTGGGAAAGCAATCCCGCGCGGCGCGATGGTGCCCAGGGCTATTTGGTGTGCGATCCGGCAGAAGATGCGCGGCGCGATTATCGCGCGATTTGTGATGTAAGCGGCGATTCCGCGCTGTTGGATACGCTGATTTCGCGGCTCGCGCCCGGTGGCGTGGTGACACTGGCGGGTTTTTACAGCGCACCGCTTTCCTTCACCTTCCCGCCGGCCTTCATGCGTGAAGCGCGTATCGCCATCGCCGCGGAATGGAAACAGCCCGATCTGGATGCGGTGAATGCGTTGATATCGTCTGGCCGGCTTTCGCTGGCTGGGCTGATCACGCATCACGCCGCGGCTGATGACGCGCCGCAAGCCTATCGTCAGGCTTTCGAAGATCCCGCCTGCCTCAAAATGGTTCTGGACTGGAGAAACAAACAATGAATGCTGTCCCGGGGAAGCCAAACGTTCCATCCATCAGTGGTATGCATGATGCGCTGCGCGCAGAAGCATCGCTGGCGCCCGATCCTGTGCAGACCTCACCGGCTGCCAAGCAAACCCAGATCATCGCCATTTATGGCAAGGGTGGCATCGGCAAATCCTTCACGCTTGCGAATCTGAGCTACATGATGGCGCAGCAAGGCAAGCGCGTTTTGCTGATTGGTTGCGACCCGAAAAGCGATACGACGTCCCTACTGTTTGGCGGACGTTCCTGCCCGACCATCATTGAGACATCATCGAAGAAGAAAGCCGCCGGAGAGGCTGTTGCCATCGGCGATGTCTGCTTCAAGCGCGATGGCGTTTTCGCAATGGAATTGGGCGGCCCGGAAGTGGGCCGTGGCTGCGGTGGGCGCGGTATCATCCATGGCTTCGAATTGCTGGAAAAGCTTGGCTTCCATCAATGGGACTTCGACTACGTGTTGCTCGACTTCCTGGGCGATGTGGTCTGCGGTGGCTTCGGCCTGCCGATCGCGCGCGATATGTGCCAGAAGGTGATCGTTGTCGGGTCCAATGACCTGCAATCGCTTTATGTCGCGAATAATGTGTGTTCTGCGGTGGAATATTTCCGCAAGCTTGGCGGTAATGTTGGCGTGGCCGGCATGGTCATTAACAAGGATGATGGCACGGGTGAAGCCCATGCCTTCGCCGCTGAGGCTGGCATTCCCGTACTTGCCGCCATTCCCGCGGATGAGGATATCCGGCGCAAATCCGCGAATTACGAAATCATCGGCACGCCTGGTGGGCGTTGGGCTTCGGTGTTTGAGCAATTGGCGACTCAGGTGGCTGAAGCGCCGCCGCTGCGCCCGAAGCCTCTCACCCATGAAAATCTGCTTGGCCTGTTCAAGGGTGAAGCGGTGGGCCGTGGCGTGGTATTGAACCCCGCGACCATGGAAGACATGTGCTCGGCTGAAGTGCTGAATAAGCCATCGCTTGAAGTGGTTTATGAGGGCGTCTGAGGGAATGGACACGCTTCCCCCTTCTTCGCCGCCTACCGCCGCTGAAGGCGCTGCCTGCCATGGCGGTCGGGAAACGCTGGAAGCTGCCGCGCGCGCTGCGGGCAAGTCCGACGTGATGGATAAGCTTGCTGCTGATTATCCGCGCGGGCCGCATGACCAGCCGCAATCCATGTGCCCGGCCTTTGGGTCTTTGCGCGTTGGCTTGCGCATGCGCCGCGTTGCGACGATCCTTTCCGGCAGTGCGTGTTGCGTCTATGGCCTGACCTTTACCAGCCATTTCTATGGTGCGCGTCGCACGGTGGGCTATGTGCCCTTCAATTCGGAAACGCTCGTCACCGGCAAGCTTTTCGAAGATATTCGCGACGCGGTCCATGATCTGGCGAAGCCAGAAGATTATGACGCCGTTATCGTCACTAATCTTTGCGTGCCCACGGCTTCCGGCGTGCCGCTCGATCTGTTGCCGAAGCAGATCAATGGCGTGCGCGTGATTGGCATAGATGTGCCTGGCTTTGGTGTGCCGACCCATGCGGAAGCCAAGGATGTGCTGGCCGGCGCCATGCTGCGCTATGCGCGCAATGAAGCCGAGGCCGGTCCAGTAGCCAGGCCGCGCAATCACGCAGAGGATCAACGCAGCATTGCGGTGATTGGTGAGTTGTTTCCCGCCGATCCGCCGGGCATTGGTGCGCTGATCCAGCCCATGGGGCTGACGCTTGCGCCACAAACCCCAGCGCGTGAATGGCGCGATCTCTACGCTGCTTTGGATAGCGTGGCGGTAGCCGCAGTGCATCCCTTCTACACTGCCAGCATTCGCGAATTCCGCGCGGCTGGCCGCCCGGTAGTGGGTTCCGCACCCGTGGGTGTGGAAGGCACCGATGCCTGGCTTTCCGCCATTGGCGCCGCAGCGGGTGTGAATCCCTCAGAAATCGAAGCCGCCAAGGCGCGCGCATTGCCTGCCATTCGCGCTGCGCTCGCGGGTAATCCGGTTAAGGCGCGCATTACGGTCTCCGGCTATGAAGGTTCCGAATTGCTCGTGGCGCGCTTGCTGATCGAAGCGGGCGCAGAAGTGCCTTACGTTGGCACCGCCGCGCCGCGCACGGAATGGAGTGCCGCGGATCGCGAATGGCTCGAAGCGCATGGTTGCCATGTGCAGTATCGCGCCAGCCTGGAACAGGACATTGCCGCGATGAAGGAAGCGCGGCCTGATCTTGCCCTTGGAACGACGCCCTTGGTGCAGAAGGCCAAGGAAATGGGCACGCCCGCGCTGTACTTCACCAATATGATCTCTGCCCGGCCGCTTTTTGGTCCTGCTGGTGCGGCTTCTATGGCGGGGATTGTGGCGGCGCAGACCAATGGGCGTGAGCGCTTTTCGCGCATGGTGTCCTTCTTTGAAGGGGTCGGCACACCTGATGGCGCCGGCTATGGCTTCCGTGACAAGCCAAGCGATCCCCCTGGTTTTCGCGACCGTCAGCGCAAGCTGCGCGCCGCCAAGGCCAAGGCCGAAGAAGCGGTGGGGACCTGAGCATGCTTGTTCTCGATCATGATCGCGCCGGTGGCTACTGGGGGGCGATCTATGCTTTCTCGGCGGTGCGCGGCCTGCGTGTTGTGATTGATGGGCCGGTTGGTTGCGAAAACCTGCCCGTAACAGCCGTGCTGCATTACACGGATGCGCTGCCGCCGCATGAATTGCCGATTGTGGTGACCGGCCTCGATGAGGACTCACTCTCCCAGAACGGCACGGAAGGCGCTTTGAAGCGCGCCGCCGCCACGCAGGATGCTGAATTGCCCGCCGTGGTGGTGACGGGTTCCATCGCCGAAATGATCGGCGGTGGTGTGACGCCGCAGGGCAGCAACCTGCAGCGCTTCATCTGCCGCACGATTGGTGAAGATCAGTGGCAAGCCGCTGATCGGGCCATCATGTGGCTTTGGACTGAATTCGGGGCGCGCGGCCGCAAGCCGAAGCCGCGCACGCGCAAGGAAGGCGAAAAGCCGCGCGTGAACATCATTGGCCCCATCTATGGCACCTTCAATATGCCGTCCGACCTCGCGGAGATTCGCCGCTTGGTCGAAGGCATTGGCTGTGAGATCAATCTGGTCTTCCCCCTTGGCAGCCATGTCGAAGATATTTCGAAGCTGCCTGATGCGGATGTGAATATCTGCATGTACCGCGAATTTGGCCGCAAGCTTTGTGAAGAACTCGAACGGCCTTACCTGCAAGCTCCGATTGGGTTGTTCGCGACCACGAATTTCCTTCGTAAGCTTGGTGAATTGACCGGGCTGGATCCGGAACCCTTCATCGAACGTGAAAAGCACACCACGGTGAAGCCGCTCTGGGATTTGTGGCGCAGTGTGACACAGGATTTCTACGCCTCCGCATCCTTTGCGGTGGTGGCAACTGATACCTATGCACGTGGCTTGCAGCGTTTCTTGCATGAAGAAATGGGCATTCCCTGTGCCTTCGCCTTCTCACGCATGGCAGGGCAGAAACCTGATAATGCGGCGGTGCGTGACGCGCTGCGCAACACGCCGCCCTTGGTGCTGTACGGTTCTTATAATGAACGCATGTATGCGGCGGAAATCAAAAGCCGCGCGATGTATATCCCGGCGAGTTTCCCCGGCGCCATCATCCGGCGCGCCACCGGCACGCCTTTCATGGGCTATGCCGGCGCCACCTATATCATCCAGGAATATTGCAACGCGCTGTTTGACGCGTTGTTTCATATTCTGCCGTTGGGCACTGATCTCGATCGGGTTGATCCAACGCCGGCACGTGCCGCTGAACCCTGGGATGCGGCTGCGGTCACGCTTCTGGATGAACGCGTTGAGCAGATGCGGCTGCGGTCACGCTTCTGGATGAACGAGTTGAGCAGGAGCCCTTCCTGCTGCGTATTTCCGCGGCCAAGCGGCTGCGCGAACAGGTTGAACGCGCCGCGCGCGATGCGGCGGAGCCGCGCGTGACGGCTGATCGCGTTCGAAAGACTTTGGCGGAGGTCATGGCATGAAGCCGCTTCGCTATTCCTCATCTTGTCTGCGGGCGTGCCGCGGTAATCGCTGTCGGGGCGTATCCGATGACAAGAAGGCTTGGGCGGAACTCCGCCTCTGCCGTCCCTGCCGCGCGGGTGGACGCGGTAATGGCCGCAAGGCCAAGTCGGAGGTCTGCTAATGGCCGACACAAGAACGCGCCTGACAGAAGCTCAGGCGAAGGAAGTCCACAACTTGGTGGTCCAGGGATGGGCTTTCTCAATCTTCGCTTCTATGGGCGCGCATGTCCTCGTCTGGTTGTGGCGGCCGCTTGTCTTTACTGGACAAGTGGTTCCGCCCGACTGGCGTTTCTTCTGAAGGATGTTCCGGGTTGAAGGGTCTTCCCGGAACCTGGAGCGAAAGAAAGGAGAATGTTTGATATGCATAAAATTTGGATGACGATCGATGCACGGCGCGTTGGGTTTCTCGGCGCGGCGGGTGTGGTGGCGATCGCGGCAGTGATTCACTTCGCTGTGCTGAGTTCGCCACGCTACTGCGATCATCTCGGTTGGTGCGCAACTTCACCGACCTTCACCCCTGGCGCGAAGCTGGGTGGTTGAGCACGGGGCGCGGCTTAGGCCGCGCTCCAGCGAATTGGGCGAGGCAGCCGAAACTGCCTCGCCCGCACAGAACATCATGAGGGACCGCCAGGCGGGCATAGCCCCCGTCGGGAGAGGAGCATCAAGCGATGGCGATGTTAAGCTTTGAGCGGAAATACCGCGTCCGCGGCGGAACCCTGATAGGGGGTGACCTGTTCGATTTCTGGATAGGGCCTTTCTATGTCGGGTTCTTTGGCGTGACCACGGCGTTTTTCAGCTTTGTTGGAACCGCCCTGATCCTCTACGGCGCGGCGATTGGCGGGACCTGGAATCCCTGGCTGATCAATATCGCGCCGCCGGATCTGAAGTACGGCCTACGCCTGGCGCCGATGCGCGAAGGCGGGTTGTGGCAGATGATCACCATCTGCGCACTTGGGGCCTTTGTTTCCTGGGCACTGCGCCAGGCGGAAATATCGCGCAAGCTTGGCATGGGGTATCACATACCCATCGCCTATGGCGTTGCGGTTTTCGCTTATTTCACCCTGGTCGTGATCCGACCGGTGCTGATGGGCGCTTGGGGACATGGTTTCCCTTACGGCATTTTTAGTCACCTGGATTGGGTGTCCAATGTTGGCTATCAATATCTGCACTTCCACTACAATCCGGCGCATATGATCGCGGTGACATTCTTCTTCACCACGGTATTGGCGCTGTCGCTGCATGGCGGCTTGGTTCTCTCGGCGCTTAACCCGCCGGAAGGTGAACCGGTGAAGACGGCAGAGCATGAAAATACCTTCTTCCGTGACCTGATCGGTTATTCGATCGGCACGCTTGGTATCCACCGGCTCGGTCTTTTCCTTGCGCTGTCAGCTGGGATTTGGAGTGCGATCTGCATCGTGATTAGTGGTCCGCTCTGGACGCGCGGCTGGCCCGAATGGTGGGGCTGGTGGCTTAACCTGCCGATTTGGCACTAGGCGAGGGGAGGGAAAAATCCCATGGCCGAATATCAGAACATCTTCACCCGGATACAGGTGCGCGG
>JAPLOJ010000296.1 GCA_026400795.1 Alphaproteobacteria bacterium | reverse complement strand
CTCACGCTTGCCGGCGAAAGCCAGGTGGTGGCGTTGGAGAATGGCGCCATTCGGGAATTCACCGTGACTCCGGAAGATGCCGGCCTCAGCCGCGCCCCGGCTTCGGCCTTGAAAGGCGGGGACCCGGCGGAAAACGCCGCCGCTTTGGAAGCCCTGCTGCGCGGCGCCCATGGCGCCTATCGCGATGTCGTGCTGCTGAATGCCGCCGCGTCGCTGATCGTGGCCGGCAAGGCAGCGGACCTCAAGGCTGGGGTGGCCATCGCTGCCCAGGCCATAGACGAAGGTGCCGCCTTTGGAGTATTGGCCCGCCTCCGGGCGTTATGCCCCCCCAAGGATATTTCTTGATGAATGCACCCCATATCTCGGTGCCCTCGACCGATGCCGCATCGGTCCCTGACACCCTGGCCCGTATCCTGGCCGATAAGGCGCGGGAAGTCGCCGAACGCATGGACATCACCCCGCAGGCGGAAATTGAACGCCGCGCCGCGGCCGCGCCGCCGCTGCGTGATTTCGTGGGCGCGCTGTGTGAACGCATTGGCGAAGGCCGCACCGGGATGATTGCGGAAATCAAGCGCGCCTCCCCCTCGGGCGGCTTGATCCGTGATCCGTTTGAACCCGCAGCGCTGGCCCGCGCTTATGAAGTGGGCGGCGCTGCCTGCCTTTCCGTGCTGACCGATGCACCCTGGTTCCAAGGCGCGGTGGAACATCTGGAAGCCGCGCGCGCCGCCTGTTCGCTGCCTGTGCTGCGCAAGGATTTCATGATCCATCCCTGGCAGGTGTTTGAAGCCCGCGCCATGGGGGCGGATTGCATTCTGCTGATCATGGCGGCGCTGACAGACCAGCAAGCCAGCGAATTGGAAGCGATTGCTCGTTCCTTGGATATGGCGGTACTGGCGGAAGTGCATGACCAGCGCGAATTGGACCGCGCTCTTGGCCTTGAGACGCGCCTAATAGGCATCAATAACCGTGACCTGCGGACCTTGCAGACGGACCTTGCGACCAGCGAAACGCTCGTCCCGCTGGTGCCGGCGGATCGCCTGCCGGTCGCGGAAAGCGGCATTCGTACCCCTGATGATGTGCGCCGCATGGCCGCCGCCGGGGCGCGCTGCATTCTGGTGGGTGAGCATCTGATGCGTCAGGCAGATGTGGCCGCCGCCGCGCGCGCATTGGTGGACGTGTCCTGAGCACGCCACGGCTCACGCATTTTGATGCCGCGGGCCGCGCGGCCATGGTGGATGTCTCGCCGAAGGCCGAGACAGCGCGGACGGCCACCGCACGCGGGCGCATTGTGATGGCGCCGGAAACGCTGTTGCTTATTCGCGAAGGCCGCGCGGGCAAGGGTGATGTGCTGGGTGTGGCGCGGCTTGCTGGCATCATGGCGGCCAAGCGTACATCGGACCTTATTCCGCTGTGCCATCCGTTGATGATTTCGAAAGTCTCAGTTGATCTGGAACCGGAGGGCGATGACGCCATCGTGATCGAGGCCACTGTCAGCCTGACCGGCAAGACGGGGGTGGAGATGGAAGCCCTGACGGCAGTCAGCATCGCGGCGCGCGCATCCTGGCGTCGCTGACGCCCACCGCTGCCGAGACCATCGCCTTGCCCGAAGCGGCGGGGCGCGTGCTGGCACGGTCCGTGCTGGCGCGACTCACGCAGCCGCCCGCCGATGTTTCGGCCATGGATGGCTATGCGCTTCGTGCGGCGGATGGCGTTTTGGGCGCAAGGCTTACCGTGATTGGCGCGGCGCCGGCGGGACATCCTTTTGCGGGCGTGGTCGGCCCTGATCAGGCGGTGCGTATTTTCACCGGCGGCATTGTCCCTGAAGGTGCTGATTCGATCCTGTTGCAGGAAGATGCCGAAGCCGCCGATAGCGCTGTTTTGGTCAAGGAAGGCGTCACACCTGGGCGCTGGGTACGCAAGCGCGGCCTAGATTTCGCTGAAGGTGAGGAGCTGCTTGCCGCTGGCCGGCGCCTGACAGCGCGCGATATTGGCCTCGCGGCGGCCAGCAATAACCCTTGGCTTGCCGTGCATCGGCGCCCGCGTATCGGCATTCTGGCGACCGGGGATGGAATCGCGCTGCCCGGCGACCCCATCCCGCCCGGCGGCATTGTCAGCTCCAATGCCCATGCTTTGGCCGCTTTAATCCGCGCGGGGGGGGGCGAGCCCATTGTGTTGCCCATTGCCCCCGATGATGCCAGCGCCATTGCCGATATCGCCGCCGCCGCCCAAGCCTATGACATGCTGGTGACAACGGGTGGCGCCAGTGTTGGCGATCATGATCTGATCCAGCAGGCGTTGGGCGGCGAGGGTTTTGAACTCGGCTTCTGGAAAATCGCCATGCGCCCCGGCAAGCCTTTGATCTGGGGCAGGTTGGGGCGCGTGCCGGTGCTCGGCCTGCCGGGCAATCCGGTCTCTGCGCTGGTTTGCGCCATTATTTTCCTGCTGCCGGCGCTGGCGCGACTATCCGGCCTGCCTGGCGCGCCAACGCCAAGCCGACGCGTGATCTGTGCTGCTCCCTTGGCCGAGAATGACCGCCGCGCCGATTTCCTGCGCGCAAGCCTGGACGCCGGCTCGGAAGGGCACATCACGGTGCGCCCCTTCCCGGTGCAGGATAGCTCCATGCTCGCCACCCTGGCGCGCGCCGATGCGCTGGTGCTGCGCGCGCCCTTCGCCCCCGCCTTGCCCGCAGGGGCTGAGGTTGAGGCGATTATGCTTGGCGAATTGGGCGTCTAATTCAGCGCTATTCGGCCCGTATCCCCAATTGCCGGATCAGCGGGCCGAATTCAGCCCAAAGCTTCCGCATATGTTGCAGCATGGCCTCTGGCCCCATCGGGTCAACGTCGAACCCCACGGACTCATAGCGCTGGCGCACTTCGGGCACCGCCATGCCATCGCGGATTTCCGTGAAGATGCGATCAATGATCGGGCGCGGCGTGCCGGCTGGCACCATCAACCCATTCCAGCCACCGACATCATAATCGGCCGGACCTCCAACAGCAGCGATAGGCGGAATGCCGGGCACCTGGGCCGAGGGCTTGCCCGTGGTGAGGCCAAGCGCGCGCAATTGCCCATCGCGCACCAGGCGGCCGGCGGCGGCAGGCGTATCAAACCCGAAATCAACCTGACCGCCGAGCAGCGCCGCCAGCGCCGGCCCGCTGCCCTGAAATGGCACATGCAGCGCATCCAGCCCCGATTTCGCCAGGAACAGCGCACAGACCAGATGCTGCGCGCCGCCAATGCCAGAGGAATTATAGCTATATTTGCCTGGATTGGCCTTCACCAGCGCCATGAAGCTCCGCAAATCCTGCGCAGGGAAATCCGGCTTCACCAGCAACATGAAGGGCGCGATGCCGAAGATCACCACCGGCGCCAATTCGCGCTCCGCATCATAGGGCGTGCGCTGCACCAAAGGACTGAAGGAGATTGGCCCGATGGAGGCTGAGAGGATCACATTGCCATCCGGCGGTGCCTTGGCGACCAAATCCGTGCCGATCTGCCCGCCCGCACCAGGGCGGTTTTCCGGCACCACCACCTGGCCCAGACGTTCCGTCAGGCGCTGTCCCGCAAGCCGCCCGACAACATCCGTTGCCTGTCCCGGCGGCCAGGGGATGATCATGCGGATTTGCCGATTGGGCCAGGGCGCCTGCGCCGCGGCAGGGCTTGTGGCGCCGCGCAGAATGGCCGGCGCGGCGAGGGGTGAAAGCGCAGCAAGTGCCACAAGCCGGCGACGGTCGAGCATAGGAACCTCCCTTAATGCGGGGTCATGGCGCCCCTTTCCAAGAAGCAGCATGGCGCATCGCGGGGCGCCTTGCAAAGCCAAGAATCCCTCTACATCGTTGTTTTTCGAGCATCTTCACACGTTCAGATGATTCCATCTGAACGTGTGAAGATGCTCTGGTGGATGAGGTGGCATGCTCTCCGAAAAACACCGCACCGCTAAAGTTGGGAGCTATCAGATGCTGCTGTCACCCAGGCACACAGCGTGGCGCTGGCGATACCCTTTGGCACCGTGCGGCTAATTCTCGGCTGATGCAGCGCGCCGCCAGCCTGGATTCCGATACTGTCGGCAAAACAAGACTTGCCCCAGGGCGCCACTGCCCATAGGGTGCGCCGCGGTCGGGGCGTGGCGCAGCCTGGCTAGCGCGCCTGTTTTGGGTACAGGAGGTCGGAGGTTCGAATCCTCTCGCCCCGACCAGCGTTTCTTCCTCATTGCAAAGATATTCCGGGGCGGATTGGCGCGGAATGCATGGGCGTGGCTAGAATGGGCCGCCACGAAGGAGCCCGCGCCATGCTGCAACACCCGCCCGCCGAACCCGGCATGCGTGAGGAGGATATTGATACCCCCGCGCTGGTGATAGACTTGGATGCTTTTGAACATAACCTTGACACCATGGCGGCGCTGCTGGCGCCCACCGGTGCCAAGCTTCGCGCGCATGCGAAAACCCATAAATCCAGCGTCATCGCCAAGCTGCAAATGGCGCGCGGCGCGGTTGGCCAATGCGTGCAAAAAGTGGCCGAGGCGGAGGCGCTGGCTTGGGGCGGCATTCCGGATATTCTGGTCACCAACCAGGTGGTCAGCCCGCGCAAATTGGCGCGCCTCGCGGCCCTTGCGCGCATTGCGGAAGTGGCGGTGTGCGTGGATGACGCGGCGCAAATCGCGCTGATTGAAGCCGCCGCCGAAGCTGCCGGCCTGCGCCTGCCGGTGCTGGTTGAAATTGACGTCGGCATGGCGCGCGGCGGGGTGGAGCATGGGCCGCCGGCGGTGGCCTTGGCAGAACGCATTGCCGCCAGCCGGCATCTGCGTTTTGGTGGCTTGCAGGCCTATCACGGTTCAGCGCAGCACAGGCGCGGACCAGAAGAACGGGCAGTGGCAATTGGGGAAGCCGTGGCGCGTTCCAGGCGCACCGTGGAACAACTCCGCCAGCGCGGGCTGGAATGCCCGATTGTGGGCGGGGCCGGCACCGGCACCTTCCGACATGAAGCGGCCAGCGGCGTCTATACCGAAATCCAGGCCGGGTCCTATTGCTTCATGGATGCGGATTACGCGGCGAATGAGGATGCGCCACCCTTCCGCCAATCTCTTTTCGTGCTGTCACAGGTCATGAGCACCGCGGGGCCGGGCATTGCCGTGCTGGATTGCGGGCATAAGGGCGTTTCGGTTGATTCTGGCATGCCGCAGGTCTGGCAACGCCCGGGGCTGCGCTACGCGGGTGCGTCTGATGAACACGGCAAGATCGTGATCGAAGATGGCAGCGCGCCGGCGCTCGGCGAAAAGCTGCGCCTGGTGCCCGGCCACTGCGACCCGACGGTGGATCGCTATGATTGGTATGTCGGCGTCCGCAAGGGGCGCGTGGAATGCTTGTGGCCGGTATCGGCGCGGGGTGGGATGGCGTAGAGCATTTTAAAGCCAAGTGGCATCACTTGGCGGCTCGGAAAATGCGACCGCACTAAGTTCTAGTGCGTGTCCCGTGAACGAATGTGAACGGGTCGCGCACTAGCCCATCCCAAAACACTCTCACACGTCCAGATTGGCAACCTTCAAGGCATTGCCAACAATAAAGTCGCGGCGCGGTTCCACCAGATCGCCCATCAGGGTGGAGAAA